>DEQC01000019.1:30800-41527 GCA_002359055.1 Flavobacteriales bacterium UBA3376
AAGCCACTCAGAAACTTGTTCAGGAACTCTTTGGTGAATTTGGTCTTTTGATGTTGGATGCTGATGATGTTGAGTTGAAAAAGTTCATGATTCCGGCATTTGAAACAGATCTTATCCATCATAAAGCTTTCGAAATCGTTTCGAATTCAAATGAAAAATTAATCGAAAAAAATCACAATGTTCAAGTCAATCCAAGAGAAATCAACCTATTTTATTTAAACAATGGCGTTAGAGAACGAATCATCGATGAAAATCAAAAATTTAAACTCTTGGATTCCAATCAAACTTTCAGTCGAAATGAAATTTTAGAAGAACTAAAAAATCATCCTGAAAGATTCAGTCCAAATGTGATTTTAAGACCTTTGTATCAAGAAACTATTTTGCCGAACATCGCTTATATTGGCGGAAGTGGCGAAATTGCTTATTGGCTGCAATTGAAAGATTTTTTCGAATCACAAAATGTTTTGTTTCCCGTTTTGATTGTTAGAAATTCTTTGTTGATTCTTTCCGAAAAGCAAAATTCAATCTTGGAAAGATTGGGGATAAATCATCGAGATTTATTTCTATCAAAACAAGAATTAATCAATCAATTCATACAGAGTAATTTAGGGGTTGAAATTGATTTTGAGCGATATGATGTTCAATTGAATCAAATTTTCGATGAATTAGAAGAACTTTCTACTCAAACCGATGTTACTTTCTCTAAAATGGTCAATGCTCAACGGACAAAGCAATTGAAAGGATTCGATAAGATGAAAAAGCGATTGATTAAAGCTGAAAAAAGAAAACAATCAGACAAAGTTGAAAGATTATCAGAATTGTATGATGAGGTTTATCCTCATTCGAATTTACAAGAGAGAATTGTAAACTTTTCTGAGCTTTATTTAGAATATGGCAATGATTTGATCGATAAAATGTATGCTGAAATTCAGCCTATTAACTTTCAATTCACAATTAAAATATTAGCATAATTGAAAAGAATTGTACTTTTGTTCAATATAAAATATATACGGATGAAAAAAGCTGTTGCCCTACTGTTGTTTATTTTGTTGGCGAGTTTTGCATTTGCTCAACAAAGGTCTCATACAGTTCAACCCAAAGAAACCATTTATGGAATCTCTAAACAATACAATGTATCACAAGATGAATTGAAACGTGCGAATCCTTTTTTGAACGAAAGAGGTTTGCAAATTGGCGATGTACTCGTGATTCCTGGAGGTGCTGAAACTTCGAATGCTGACGGCCGTATCAAACAAGTCGTTACTACTGAAGAACCGCAAACTTTCACTGAAGTCATAGTCCCTACCGAAGATGCAAACTTTATTTATATCAAAATTAAACCCCAACAAACCATTTATTCACTCACTCGTGAATATGATATCGCAGAAAGTGCATTGAAAAGTTTAAATCCACAATTGGCCGATGGACTAAAGGCTGGGGACATCATTCGTATTCCAAAAAAATCACAAGATCAAAAAGAAGAAATCATTCCAGAAGGAATGTATAAAGTCCAAAGAGGAGATACTGTATATTCGTTGGCACAGAAGTTTAACGTAAGTACGGACCAATTTTATATAGCAAATCCATCGGTTCAAACCGAAGGACTGGTCGTTGATTCTTATGTCAATATTCCAAAACGTGAAAAAACTACAGGTGTTTTTCAAGATGGATTTATAGAACACAAAGTAAAACAAGGCGAGACGATTTATTCGATCACTAAGCTTTATAAAGTTTCTTTTTCAGAAATTTTAAATTTAAATCCACATCTGACTGAAGGTCTGAAAGCTGGAATGACTTTACGAATTCCTTTGGAAGATGGAGCGAACATAATTATTTCAGATAAAATCAAACGTATCAATGATAGAGAAATCAATATTGGATTGATTTTACCATTTCATTTAGATGCGACTACCAATAAACCAAAAGAAAGTGAAATTGCAACTGATATTTTTATCGGAGCTAAAGTAGCTTTAGATTCATTGGCAAGAAAAGGAAAAAAATTGAATTTGACAGTTTTGGATTCTAAAAATGACGCAAGTGAAATCGAAACTTTGATGACTGAGCATAATTTCTCTAAGTTCGACGCCATAGTCGGACCTTTGTTTGCTTCGAACTTTAGATCGCTCGCAGAAAGATTGGAAGGTTCAGGAATTGCTTTGGTATCGCCTTTGAGCAATGCTGAAGATTTGACGAATTATGAGAATACAGTGATTGCGACGCCTTCAGATGAAGCGATTGCTGATGCAGTAATCCAAAAAATTAAAGAAGAATATAGAGGACAGTCGATTCAAATTCTAACTGATGAACGCCATTTGAATTTGGCTGAATATGTTTCATCGAACTTGCAAAGAAATTTGAGAGGAGCGCAAATCTCGATTACTCAAGATGCCAATAAACTCCATCAACCTTCGGAAACTGTGAACGAAACTCTTTCTGACGGAACTGTAGTCGAAATGGAATATTTCACTCCTATCATTACTATTTTGGTTTCAGGAAATAATTCTTTGGGACAAGCTTATGTCAATCGCATCAAAACCATGGATGCAGAAAATTTGAGAGCTTATGGAGTTAAGTTTGTTTCGGCTTATGATATCTACAATCCAAAAAACAAAGAAAATATAGATGCGCTGAAAAACATAGATTTCACTTTTGGAACGATTAGAATTGTTAATGTTTATGGCGATAGTGAAAGAAATACTTTGAATAAATTCATGGATGTTTATTGCTTGATGCCAAATGAATATCAACAAATCGGTTTCGATATAATTTATGATTTAGGTGAAAGAATGAATGTTTCAGGTGATGTTTTAAATGCTTTGAATACTGAGCAAACTCGTTTGTCAACTAAATTCCAATATGAAAAAGTTGGAAAAGGATATGTCAATCAATCGGTTAGAACTTTGAGAATATTTGTAGCCGATGACGAATCACCTGATTCGGAACCTATTGCTCATTAAAAATAAAAAAGGTAGAATTTTCTACCTTTTTTTTATCTAAAATCTTGCTTGGATTTGTATGCTTCCACTATGAATGGCTTTTGTATCCATTGACTTTCTACCATCGTAAGTGATGTTGATACTCAAAAATGAGTTTAGTTGTCTTTGAATCAATACTTGCCAAACATAATTATTTCCTGATTTCAAACCTTCCATCATTTGATTGCCTACAACCGATTGTTGATTGCCGGAGAAGTCGTTTTTGATGAAATTGAAGTTGGCCAAAATCGAAGATTTTACAGCATCATTCCATTGCAATTCCGCTCCGAAATTCGATTGTTTTAACTTTTCTATACCGGTTAAATTATTTTTGTTTTGAAAGGTGTAATTCAACGCAGCAACGAATTTAGTTTCGATTTGATAAGAAATTTCAGGTTTGAATCTCCAAGTTTCCAAAGTAAATCTTCGGCTCTCAAACATATCAGATCCACTGACGATTTTATTGGTTTCAATTTCATTTGATAAATTAAAATTATCCCAAGCTTTATATTTAGTGGTCAAAACATGTGATTGAGAATCTCTGAATTCAGCTCCAGTAAATACATAAGTCTGAACTTCCTGGTCGGCGAAAGTATAAGAAGACGACCATTTGTATTGCGCTCCATGATTGAAATGAAAACTGCTTCTAAAACTTTTATTTTTTCCTAACAATAAATCAGAATTTTCAAATGGATTCCAATTCAAAGTGTTTCCTTCTTTTAAATAAGAATTTGAACTTTGAAGCGAGGATTGAATCATCCACCTTTTCAGAAAATCATTTTCGGTTTGTAAAAGCTCTTTTATACGTATTCTCATCGAGAAGTTAAAAGCATTTTTATTGGTGTTTACATAATTGATCGTATTGGTATAAACCCTTATGTAATTGGCTTCATCTTGGTATTGAGCAACTTCAAATTCATCCAATTGTTCGATTCCATCTCCGTTATAATCCGTCCATTTATAAATTCCTGTTCCATCGGTTACCTTTACGTATTCAAATTCACGCTGCGGCTCAACTCCACTTCCTAATTCATAATACGCGTTTAAAATCAAACCATTTCTGAAGAAACTTTTGTTCCATCGTAAATTTCCGCTGATATAATCTTCTTTTTCTTCTTCCTCATAATCGACCGAACGATAATGGAATCCGAGTTCTAAACGATGTTCCGCTTGATTGATCAACCTCGATTGAAGAATCAAACCATTGGATTTACTGATTCTCTGAAGATTTCCCATTCTCACCGAATCATCTCTTCGATTATAATAGGACAATTCTGCGAAAACCTTTGCTGTGTCACCTACACCGATCATTCCGCGAATTTCATCCCAACGGAACGATAAATTTGACAAGGAATTTCCAAGCTCAAAATTTTCATGATCTTCGATTTCGTTATTTTCCCCGCTGTATTGTGCGCCTATCCAAATGGCTTCGCTCAACTTTCTTTTGGCAATTGTTCTATATCTTAAAAACTTTGTTTTATCAGCATCGAACTGTGGATTCAATAGGTTTTCTTGGGTGGAATTTAAATATGAAAAATTTCCTTCAGCATAGTTTTTATCGGTTTGATAAATTAAATTCAAATCGTTTTTTATACCTACATATTGATCTTTGTTTTCTAAATAATGTAAGTTGTAATTGAATTTCAACGAATCTCTGAAACTACTTTCCAAGCCTAATTTGAGATAGGTTTGATCGGTTTGTAGAAATTCGTTTTCTAAATTAAAATCCCTACTAAATTCAATTGACCTCAATCTTTCTATCGATCTGAAGTTGCTTTGAATGAAAGAAGTTTCGAATTGTGGAGTAATTTTCCATCGTTTCAATTCGTAAGTTTTTCTTCCAAAAATTCTTCCAGCAAAACCAATATTATCTTCATTGTCTTTGTTCGAAAATAAATTCAAATCTTCATTGCTCATCGCCAAATCAATTCCAATTTCACCATTGTTTCTTAGTTTATAAGCTGAGTTGATAGTATAAAGTTGCAGTCGTTTTGGTGGAACTAACTTTCGGATGGGCTCATAATTTCCTTGTGGAATTCCATTGATAGGAGGAACATATTCAAATATCTTCCCATTCACTTCAACATTGGATTGTATATAATTTCCTTGATTATTTCCCATATAGGTGAAACTGACTTGATAGAGTTCATCATCAGGATTATTTGAAAATTCAAATATTTCTACTCCGTCAAATAAAGTTTTTCTGTACAAATTTTTATCGGGATCGTAATCTGTAGGAACAGCAGTAGTGTTGTACATTTCGTCTGTATTGTTCCCAGCTTCGGCCAAAATTTGTTTGTCTTCATCGCTTAGATCATCATTCAGTGGATTGTTTTTCGAATCTCCATTCGAATAAAAATGACCTGCTATTCTGAAACGTTCGGATTCGTGTTCAATTCCTCCATACAATAAAAATTGAGAGTAAGTTCTGTTGGCATACAAATATTCGACAGTGATTCTATCGTTTTCTGTAATGAGTCGATTGGTTGTAAATGTCAATTCACCAGTGTTATAATTGATGATATAATCTCTGTCTTCTCCTCTTGTCAATTGAATCCCATCGATATAAACCTTTTCACTTCCAGAAACGATGATGATATAAAGTTCATTGTTGTTTCCAGACAATCGATATGGTCCTTGATTTCCATTTTGCCCGTTGAATTTTTTCGTAGCAAACTCACCACGTGTTGTACTTCCTGCTAAATGTATTCTTGTTTTGGAATCGTTGGCGTGTGTCAATTCAGTTTCCACTTGAACACCAGTTACTTTTTGACTGAAATTGCCAAAAAAATTATTTTCTTGGAGTAAATCGACATGTCCCGCTCTGATTTTCGAATTTTTATTGAAAAGCTCGATATATATTTTATCAAATTCCTTCAATTGCTGTGTATAACCATCGGCTTGAATAGGTACATTATTGTCCGATATAACAGCATTGATTCCAATTTCTTCACTCAATTGTCCTGTCAGTTGTAAATCCAAAGAAGATTGAACGGAAGCATTTTGACTATTTCCAAAACGGATTCCTCTTACCAAAGAACCTCTACTGTTTAAACCATCAAAAGGATTTCTGATTTCTCTTTTTTGTCTTGTATAAGAATAATATCGATGTTCTTCAAAAGGTGTTCGAATCAAGGTGGTATCTTTAGAGAAAATAGATTCTTTATAAAGTTCAGGATGTACGAAATAACGAATCTTTAAACTATCGCCCAACAAACTTTCATCAAATACAATCCTACCTTTTGCGAAATCTATATTGTAAAGAAGATCAGGAATTTCCTCATTATTAAGGTTTGTAATTTTAAATTTCTCAGGAAGAATTGCTTGGTGACTAAGATTTAGAGTATCGGATTCGATTAAAATAGTATCCTGCTTGAAATTTTCATTGTCCCAAATAGGAACTTGAGCTTTGACTGAATACAGCAAAGCCATGAAAAAGAGTATCGATATTTTGATTCGAAAGTGCAAATTGTAGATTTCTACTACAAATAACGTAAATTTTGTATTTGTGGTGTGAATGTAAAATTTATTTCAATAAAACTGTATGACTTAGGCGATATAATACTTGGCTTTGATTGAGTAGTTTGGATGACTATATAAACTTTTGATGAAAGTTGATTTGAAATAAACTGTGGATTGAAATTTTAGAAATCTAATAAATAAAGAAAACGGATGCCGAAAGGTGTCCGTTTTTTTGTGCTAATATTCTTTTACATAAATGTTTTTTTTGAAACATTAAAGGTCTAAAATGATATTTTTTAAAGTATAATTTTTACTGAAAATATTGTCCAGCAATGTGATTATTGGTGATGTATCGAATCAAGAAATGAGCGTTTGTTTTTTCAAACAGAATGTACCAAGTTGTTCTTTGGTTTCTGTTGTAAGAAATGTAAAACAATTTTTTCCCATATTTGGAAAAATAAGCAGGTGCTTTTTTGTGTGGAAGCGAATTGATGTTATTTTTCACATAAGATATCAAATCCCAAATGTATTCAACAGAGGTATCATAAAAGGAAAAGTACTCCTTTTCAATAAGAATATCAGTCAATTCATCCAAATAAAGAATGACTGCTTTATCGTATTTTACTTCTTTCATCAAATTTCCTGCGTAACATTTTCTTTGTTTCTTCAAAAAACTCTTCAGATGTCAAAGCATCTTCCCAACCTTCGGGAGCTTGGTCTTCTTCATCTACAAACCCCAGTTTTTTTAGCAAAGGACGTAGTTCCTCACCGTATTTGTTCAAGTCAAACCGAACATAACGGTTATTGCCATTGGCATCTTTTTCAAATGTTACACCTTTCATATTCGATAAGTTTAATGAATCTTAAGAGACAAATATACTAAAATAACATGAAAAACACCTTCTTCCCTACCCGCCAAAATCCGATTATCTATGGCTTATTCAGACACTCGATTTGTGTCTTGTCACCCACCAAAACTACCAATCAAAGCTGGGAAACTTTTTGGGAAAAAAAAAACATTCGGGAGGATGAATTCAGCAATTAAAATAATACAATCCCTATATTTGAGTTTAACAATGATTTTAAACAATCACTACATACTTTATAATTTATAGGAACGACATCTGTTTGAAGTCGTGAATTTATTCAATTGCGTAACGTAAAATTTAAAATGATGAAAAAATTAGTGGAAGACACTAAAAAGTTTTTCGGGGAAATCTTAGAATTTTTGATGATGTTTTTTAGATGAAGTTTCTTTTAGGTAGAAAATTAATTTTCTTCATTCGAAACGCTAAAAGCATTTACGAATTGATAGTAAAATCCAAGTTTTATTTAAAAAATCCGTCTCGGCTCAGCCGAGACGGATTCTATAGTCTATAAAATAAGACTTTTATAATTTACCACTGAAATAATGGTCTATCGCTCATCATTTCTCTTACTTTAACACCAATTGCTTTTTGTTTGGCGTCATCATCTTTGTTCATCAACGATTCGTCAAGCAAATCAGCAATCCCTTGCATATCGGATTCCTTAAGTCCTCGCGTAGTGATCGCTGCAGTTCCTAAACGAATGCCTGATGTAGTAAATGGTGATTTGTCATCAAATGGAACCATGTTTTTGTTACAAGTGATTTCAGCTTTCACCAAGGTGTTCTCAGCTTCTCTACCTGTAATGTTCTTGTTTCTTAAATCGATCAATAATAAGTGGTTATCAGTTCCACCAGAAGTGATTTCATAATCTTTTTCTTTCAAAGCTTTAGCCAAAGCTTTTGCGTTTTTAGCTACTTGAATGATGTAATCCATATAATTATCAGACAAAGCTTCTTCAAACGCAACTCCTTTTGCAGCGATGATATGCTCCAAAGGACCTCCTTGAATTCCTGGGAAAACTGCCATGTTCAATAAGTTAGACATCATTTTGATTTCTCCTTTTGGAGTTTTTTCACCCCATGGATTTTCGAAATCTTTCCCCATCATGATGATTCCACCTCTTGGACCTCTTAGGGTTTTATGAGTAGTTGAAGTAACAAAGTGGCAATGTGGAATTGGATCATTTAACAAACCTCTGGCAATTAAACCTGCTGGATGAGCGATGTCGGCCATCAATAAAGCACCTACTTCATCGGCAACTTCTCTGAATTTTTTGAAATCCATGTCGCGAGAATATGCAGATGCACCGCAAATGATGAGTTTTGGTTTTTCCTTTAATGCCGTTTGACGCATGGATTCATAATCAATCATTCCAGTTTCTTTATCAACGCCATAAAAACAAGTTTGATAAAGCATACCCGAAGAACTCACGGGTGAACCATGGGTTAAATGTCCACCATGTGACAAATCAAACCCCATGATTTTATCACCGGGCTTCAAAACTGCTAAATAAACGGCTTGATTGGCCTGAGAACCACTGTGTGGCTGTACATTGGCGTATTCTGCATTGAATAAGTGTTTCAACCTATCGATTGCTAATGTCTCAATTTGATCCACTACTTCACATCCTCCATAATAACGCTTGCCTGGATAACCTTCTGCATATTTGTTCGTTAAAATTGAACCCATTGCCTTCATCACATTGTCACTTACATAATTCTCTGAAGCAATTAATTCCAAACCAATGGTTTGTCGCTTCCTCTCGTCTTCGATCAAATCGAAAATAATATCTTGTGCCATATTTTGATTTTTAGTTGCTCAAAAATATGGATTTTTACTTAGATTTTAGATGATTAAAAAGATACTAACGATTTATTAAATAAAATTTAACGTTGATTGAGAAAATGAAAATATATAATGCAATCGGTGTAATGTCTGGAACTTCTCTCGATGGAATTGATATTTGCTATGTAGAATTGGATTCTTTAAAGAATAAGTATAAAATTATAGAAGCAGAAACAATAGAATATGAGGAGTGCTGGAAAAGACGTTTGGCGCAAGCAATTGAACTTTCTGGTGAAAGTTTGACAAAATTAGATATTGAATTCGGTCATTTTATAGGGGAGCAAATTCTTCAATTCATTGAAAAAAATCAAATTCAAACCGTAGATTTCATCGCATCACACGGACACACAGTTTTTCATCGACCCAATTCTGGTTATACTTTACAAATTGGTCATGGATCAGCCATTTGGACAAAAACTAATATTCCAACGATTTATGACTTTAGAACACAGGACGTGATTTTAGGTGGGCAAGGTGCTCCACTTGTGCCTATAGGCGATCAAATGCTATTTTCGGATTATGATGCTTGTTTAAATTTAGGAGGCTTTTCGAACATTTCATTTGAGAGAAATCAAAAGAGAATTGCTTTTGACATTTGTCCGGTCAATATTGTTTTGAATCGATTGTCGGCTCGATTGAATAAAAAATTTGATGAGAAAGGAGCGTTGGCTAAATCTGGGACAATTGATAAATCGCTTTTGGAAAAATTGAATCAATTGGAATTTTATGAATTAAATGCTGCGAAATCTTTAGGAGTTGAATGGTGTAGGGAAATGATCGATCCTTTGATAGAGCAATCTAATTTAAAAACAGAAGATTTGTTAGCAACATTTACGGAGCATATCGCTATGCAAATTTCTATAGTGTTCAATCGCAACGAAATAAAAAATGTTTTAATTACAGGAGGTGGTGCATACAATGAATTTTTAATTCAATGCATCGATGAAAAATCAAAGACAAAATTGATACTTGGCGATCCCGTTTTGATAGAATATAAGGAAGCCTTGATATTTGCATGGATGGGAATGTTGAGAATGGAGCAGCGGATCAATGTACTTTCTTCTGTCACATCAGCGAACAGAGATCATTCGAGTGGCATACTCATAAATTAAATTTAAGTAGCGTTTATCGAGTCGAATCGATAGGTTATTAAAAATTTCTTTAAGTTTTTTAAGTTAAATTTTTAGAACTAATCCTTAAGTTTGCAGATTATAGATAAGTTCAATTAAATATTAATATAGACTTTAAAGATGAAATTATATCCAATCGAGACCGGAAATTTCAAGCTGGATGGAGGAGCTATGTTTGGCGTAGTCCCAAAAAGTATTTGGCAAAGAACCAATCCAGCAGATAGTCAAAATAAAATAGAATTATCGATGCGAGCTTTATTGATAGAAGACGAAGATCGATTGATTCTTATCGACTGTGGAATTGGAAACAAACAATCTGAAAGGTTTTTTAGTCATTATGACCTTTGGGGTGATTATGATTTAACAACTTCTTTGGCTCGATATGGATTTTCAAAAGATGATATAACCGACGTTTTTTTAACTCATTTACACTTTGATCATTGTGG
>DEQC01000071.1 GCA_002359055.1 Flavobacteriales bacterium UBA3376
ACGGCAACCGCACTTGGTCTTTAACAGTAGGTTTGCAACACAATCATCGACAAGAATGGAGTGCTTTTCACACGCATTATGGCAATCAGCCGAAGCCCAACAATCAACCTGATTTAGAATTAGACTTTAAGCTAATTACTGCCGATATCCAAGGAAAAGTAACCATTGAACAAGGCGTTTATCACCAAACCCAAATCGGTTTACAACACAATTACCAAGTAAATCGCGTGGGCGGATATGGCTTTTTATTGCCAGAATATGATCGGGCAAATGCAGGTTTGTTTGCGCAACATCATTGGGATATTTCGGCACAATGGCAATTGGACGTTGGCTGGAGGTTGGATTATACCGAAATGGACATTGCCGCATTTTTCGACCCTATCTTGTATGAGCATTTTGTTGGCAGAGGTTATTTACCCACCGAAGCAACCGATTTGGCACAACGGAGTGCTGCTTTGCAACAATCTTATCTTCAGCAGAATGTGGCTATCGGAGCCCGTTATCGCATAAATGATGACTGGGCAGCGAGGGCTACTTTTTCGACCAATTTCAGAACGCCAACGGCTATTGAACTATCTGCCAATGGCGTACACCACGGCGCTTTCCGACACGAGAAAGGCAATCCAAACCTAAGTCCGGAAAAAGGTTTTTCGGCCGAAACCGGCATTTCGTGGGAGAAAAACGATTGGTCCATAGACTGGAATCCGTATGTGTATTATTTCCAGAATTACATCTATCTGAAACCAAGCGGAAAATTTTCGCCTTTGCCACATGCCGGACAAGTTTACGAATATGATGAATCAAAGGCTTTGCTGTATGGTTTTGAATTTGTCGCGAGCAAAAAGTTTAACAATTGGCAACTACAAGGAACTTTTGAGTACCTGAACAATCGGCAAATTGTGGATGGAAAATTAGATTATCCTTTGCCTTTTACGCCGCCAATTAATGCTTATGGCATGGTGGAATACACCTTCAAAGACTTGAAATCTTTCAAAAACACTTCTGCACAAGCCTCGATAAGATGGGCTAACCAACAGAGCGAAATTGCGCGTAACGAAGACATTACCCCGAGTTACACTACCTTTGGCTTGTTGCTTAAAACCCAATGGCATGCAAACAATTTTAAACCAAGTATTCAGCTTGCCGTGAACAATTTGTTTAACACCAAATATTACAACCACGCCAGTTTTTACAGAGCAGTTGAAATCCCTGAATTGGGCAGAAACATTCAATTAATTATTCAAATACCTATCAATTAAAATTTTTACAGATGAAAAATATAGCATTTTTGGGCCTAATGGCTTTATCACTTATCGCTTGTAACAGCGACGACAACAACGCTTTGGATCAAGAAAAACCAACGGTAAACATTACACTGCCAACAGAGCACCAAGTGTTTGAACCAGGAGACGAAATCCATGTACAAGCTTTGCTTACAGACAACGAATCGCTAGCGAGTTACAAAATAGAAATTCACAGCGCAGGCGACGGACACACGCACTCGCATAGCGTTTTGAGTGCAAACGACCACCAAGAGTTTCATTACGATGTTAGCTTCGAAATCAGCGGCACCTCTTATGAAGTTAATCGCAGTATTACTATCCCTGAAAATGCGGAAGAAGAGCATTATCATTTAGGCATTTTTGTATTAGACAGTTCCGGTAACCAAAACCAACAGTTTATTGAGATTTACATCGGTCATGATCACCATCATCACGATTAATCCAATGGATTAACCCATAATAAAACACGAATTTGACTTGTCAGATTCGTGTTTTTTTTGATGCATGTCTTAAAATAGTAGCAGTCAATCCGTTGTACAATCGTCATATTTTGCTCTACATAAAAAATTCAGGCTTGATTTTCATTTTACATCCCAATCTGCTTCTTTTTGCAAGAGAATATTCGTTGATACTCCTCTTTATATTCGGCAGTTAAAAAACTATTATCAATCAGTTTTTGTACTTTATCAAACTGCTTAGTAAAGTCTTTATAGATATTGTCACGAACAATTTCGGCAAGACCTAAACTCTTGGCAAATTGATCAAAATCTGAGCGTTTTATTTTACTTTTTCTACCATTTAATGTCAAAGCCAAATCTTCTTTATCTGCTGGGAAAAGTAAGTTTACGTTTAACAAATCATAAGCTGGTGAAAACAAAATTCCTTTATCGGTATGCATCAAAGAAAAGTTTTTTAGATGCATATCATTATTGCCAGTTAAAAAAGAAAACAATACCAATCTAAAATATTTAATGGCATCCAATCCCGAATTGGTAGCAAATTGCTTGATAATTTTGCCCACACGCTCGTAAGAGCTTTTGTATTTTTGTTCTGTCAGTAATTCTGACAATTGACATAAATCCTCTACGTGAATTTTCTTGCCATTTGCTCGGTCAAAACGTTTGGTGATATAAGCTATTTCGCCTGTCGATGTTCGAATTAAAGCATGCTGTGCAGTTTCAATTCTAAATAGCTTTGCCAAGTGCATGGTTAAATCCTCAACCTCTGGCATAAAGGCGAAATCTTTAGATGGTGGTTTCAGAATAAAATCGCCCCACAACCCCACTAATGTCAATCGTTTATTAGCCTGTTCACCGATTAAGCATAAAGATATTTTGGGCTGGACACCGGTTAAAGCTAATCGTTCATTTACAGTAATTTGAGCCAATTGATTTAGCCTCTCTTCATTCAATTCTAACATTGGAACTTGGGGGATTCCAAAGAATTTCTTAGAACAAGTCGCATGATACTCGCCCGATTCAACAAGCTGATAACAAAACAAACAATTAGTCATGATTTTCCGCCTCCATCGGATAAACAGAAACAGCACCAATAGTATCTCTGCATAAATTTATTAATAGCTCAAAGCGGTCATTTGTATTGAGTTTCCAATACTTTTCCCCAATTTCTAACAACCAGCCTTCCGGAATTAATCCATCAAAAAAGGGGAAAAGCACCTTACTGTGATAAGGATTTTCCGAGATAGGCAGCGTTAAACTAATGGCTTTTGAATTAGGTGATTTTAAATATTCCTCATCATAATAAAACAGATAACCATTGTCACCTTCAACTAAAATTCCCGCTAATTGCTCCTGAAAATATATTTTCGCTTTTCTTTCCATTACACTCGGCTTTTATCAATCACCCCTACTTCTTTTCCGAACAAAGCCAATACATCATTCACCTTGTCTAAGCGAAGTGTTTTTTTTCCTTGTTCCAAATCACGTACAAAGCGAAGCCCTACACCCGCATTTAATGCCAAATCCTCCTGTGTTAACTTTAGTTCTTTGCGTTTTTGCTTTACAAATAATCGTATTGAATTCATATCTATACCTTTTCTGGTATAAATATATGAAAAAATCTAAAACAATACCATTTCGGGTATAAAATATAATTATGTTAAGATATTATACCCTTACAGGTATATTCTAATATTGTCAGAAAACCGTCAGTTCGAGTAACGAAACGAAGTGTAGCCTTAGCACGCCCCTCTTCTTTCTTGGTTTGAAATGTACTATTTGTTTCGAAAATCAATGTTGTAAGACATTTTTATTTACAGAATTTCGTATTAAAAGGAAAATAAGTTTTAAATTTGATAAAAAGATTAAAATGAGTACGGAATTACAAATACAAAATAAAAAGCTTGAACTAATTCAATGGTTATCAACAATTGAAGATTTGAAATTTCTCGAAAAAATATCAGATTTAATTTCTCATGAAAGGAAGAAAGATTGGTGGAATGAGCTTTCTGATGCCGAAAAAAAGTCTATTGAAAAGGGTATTGCTCAAGCAGAGTCTGGGAAATTAAACCCTCATTCTAAGGCTCGAGAAATCTATGGAAAGTAATTTTAAAATAAGGTGGACTGATTTAGCTTTAGAAGAACTTCAAAAAACTGTTGAATATCTCAACTCAAAATTTACAATCAAAGAAAAAGAGAAGTTAGCTGATGAAATTGAAAGAGTTTTATCAATCATCGTTCATAGCCCAAATGTTTTTCCATTATCAGAAAAGGGAAAGGTTAGAAAAGCAATAATTCTTAAATACAATGCGATGTATTATAGAATTGTTGAAAATGAGATTCAAATTCTCTCATTCTTTTCAAATAGGCAAAATCCGAACAAAAAGAAAATATAAAACATCGCAAACAAAGTG
>DEQC01000067.1 GCA_002359055.1 Flavobacteriales bacterium UBA3376
CAAAAAGAGTTGATGGTCGTACCAAATCCACCAAGATTTTTAAGAGAAGGCGATCAAATTACTTTTTCAACCAATGTTGTCAACCTTTCGGACAAAGAACTTTTGACAAATGTTCAATTATTATTATTCGATGCATTTACGATGCAGTCTTTGGATGAAGAATTCAAACATTTAAATTCGGTGAAAAGAGTTACAATTGACAAAGAAAAAAGTCAAGTTGTTTCTTGGAATTTAAACGTTCCAAAAAATCATTCTGCCATCATTTATAGAATTGTAGCGACTTCAGGTGAATTTTCTGATGGTGAAGAGTCTGCTTTGCCTATTTTGACCAATCGTACCATGGTTACTGAAACTATGCCGATTTACATCAGAGAAGGTCAAAGCAAGAAATTTGAATTTGAGAAATTAAAAAATAACAATTCATCCACTTTAGAGCATTTCAAATTAACTTTTGAAATGACAAGCAATCCTATTTGGTACGCGATTTATTCTTTGCCTTATTTGAAGGAAAATAATTATGAATCTTCAGAGCAAATTTTCGCACGATTATATGCCAATTTAATTGCAGAGAAAATCATTCATTCCAATCCTAAAATCAAAACCATATTCGAAGACTGGAATGCAAAAGGTGAATTGAAATCTAAATTGGAACAAAATGAAGAACTAAAGAATTTATTGTTAGAAGAAACGCCTTGGATTCGTCAAGCAGAATCTGAAACTGAGCAAATGAAGCGAATTGCGATTTTATTTGATTTGAATCAAATGAATAATGAATTCAACAATAGTTTCAACAAATTGCTCAACACTCAAAGTTCAACTGGTGGATTTCCTTGGTTCGATGGTGGAAATGACAATCGATACATCACCACACATATAATTTCAGGATTTGGAAAACTCAAATCTATGGGAATTGACCTAGATAAAAAGTTGGATGGAGAAATTGAAAAATTGATCCAAAAATCAATTGCATACATCGATCAAGAAATGGCAAAAGAATACGATTTATATTTAAGAAACAAAAAATTCAAACCATCGAATTACAACGGAATTCATTATTTATATGCAAGGTCATTTTTCTTGGATAAATATCCATTGAATGCAAAAGGAAATCAAATCAAAGATTATTTCTTAAAAGAATTGGAAAAAGAGAAATTCAATCAAAATTTACAATCGCAAGCCATGTTATCTTTGATTTTCTACAGATATGACAAACCTAAACAAGCCAAAGAATTATTGACAGCCATCAAAGACAATTCTGTAGAAAGTGACGAAATGGGCATGTATTGGAAATCTAATCGAGCAGGTTGGTTATGGTATCAAGCACCGATTGAAACACAAGCCATTTTGATTGAAGCTTTTGATGAAATCACTGAAGACATCGAAACCATAGAAAGTATGAAAATTTGGTTGATTAAAAATCGACAAACCAATCGTTGGCATTCGACCAAAGCAACGACAGAAGCGATTTATTCTTTGATGAATACCGGTAAAGATTGGGTCAATTCAGAAAATGGAATTTCTGTAAAAATCGGTGGAGAAACTTTGGATTTGAAAGCATTGGAAAAAGAAATTCAAAGTGGAAGTGGTTATGTCAAAACTTCTTGGGAACCTTCTGAAATCAATGCATCAAAAGCTGAAATTGAAGTTAGTAAAACAAGTCCAGGAACAGCTTGGGGAGCGATGTATTGGCAATATTTCGAAGATTTGGATAAAATCACTTCCACTGAAACTTCAGTGAAATTCAAGAAAGAATTATTTATCAAAAGAAACTCTGACAAAGGACCAATTTTAACAAGAATCACAGAAAATACGCCTATTGAAATCGGCGATTTAGTGACAGTACGATTGGAAATTCAGACGGATAGACAAATGGAATTTGTCCACTTAAAAGATATGAGAGCCAGTGGATTTGAGCCTATCAATGTGAGATCTTCTTATAAATTTCAAGAAGGACTCGGATATTACGAATCCACAAGAGATGCAGCCACACACTTTTTTATCGATAGAATGCCCAAAGGAACTTATGTTTTTGAATATGATTTAAGAGCCAATAATGCAGGTGAATTTTCGAATGGAATCACCACACTCCAAAATATGTACGCACCAGAATTAAGTGCACATAGCGAAGGAATTAGAATTGAAATCAAATAAAGGTTTCAGTTCTGATTCTTTTCGATTTTCGAATGAATAAATAATTTCTATTTTTGAGAAACTTATTGAATTCATTAGGAATGAGACACTTTATTTTATTGGTTTTTTGTTTAGGCTTTACAATTGCTCAAGCACAAAAAAACTTTAAGTTTGGAAAGTTTAGTCAAGAGGAAATTAATTTAACCCAAGTCGATTATGACCCTGAAGCAGTTGCGGTTTACTTACACGATGAAGGGCATTTAAAAATCACCAATTACGGTTATGAAATCACTTATTACGTTCGTCTGAAAATCCTCAATCCCAAAGGATTTAGATTTGCTACCTACAAACATAGATATATACATGACTCTTTCAATGATTTAAAATTGGTCCGAGCGCATACCGTCAATTTTGAAGATGGAAAACCAGTCATCAGTCAAATTAAAAACAGAGACCTTATAGTCGAACAAGTTGATGGAACACTAAAGGCCTTGAATGTGGCGTTTCCTAATATCAAAGTGGGTTCGATTATCGAATATGAATTAAAAGTTAAAAGAACGACCGGTGTTATTAGTACGCCTTGGACTTTCCACAATAAAATCCCTACACTGAATTCCTATTTCAAGATTATCAATACTTCTGTTTATGATTTCAGAGTAATTCAATTGGGACAAGATATTTTAGACAAATATAAATACGCCAAAAGACGAAGAGACTTGGAGTTAGAAAATTTACCGAGTTATGAAAGTTATTCGCACATTTACAATCCGGTGGACATAGTCAGTCGAATTATGATTCAGCACAATACTTCGGGTTTTCAGCATGGAACCATAATTTCAGCTAAAAATTGGGGTGAATTTAAAAGCGCCTTAAATAAAGAAATAGATCAGGTTAAAAAAGGAGTGAATTTTGCTCAAATGGCAGGAGAAATTCCTTATGGAGACAGCGATTTAGAAACCATAGCCAATTGTGTGAAATATGTGCAAGACAACTTTAAGTGGTCAGAAAAACATTCGATTAGACCTTATAGGCTTACCCAACTGACCCGAGAAAATAAAAAAGGTCACACAGCAGAATTGAATATTATTTTATACGAAATTCTTAAGAATAAGAATATTTATACTGAATTGGTTATTAATTCGAGCCGTAAAATCGGAAAGTTATTATTGGAATTTCCTTCACTTTCACGCATGGCTTCATTAGAAAATTATATCAAACTTGAGAATGGAGAAACCATCTTGATCAATGCTGCCATTTCAGATCCTGAGGATATAAAGTTTTTGGATATCAATAGTTACAACCAATATGTTTTATCCTTAGAAAAGCCGACTGATATCTTTCTGAAAGTACAGCCACCTTTGTCTGAATCGATTATTTTAAGTCAAGCAGAAGTCCGAGAAAATGGAGACATTAATTTCAGGAGTCGATTGCAATTTTCAGGTTATTTAAAAGATGCAAATATCAAGTTAGAAGGTTTACAGAAACTTGAAAATAAAACAACTCAAAAAGGAGAAGTCCAAAATGAGAAAAAATGGGATATCGTTACCCACTCTACTTTGTGGGAAGGGAAAAACACAAATATGATTGAGTTCCAATGTCCTTTTTACGATATATTGGATTTCATCGAAATTCAAAATGACAGAAATTACGCCATAGAATTAGCATATCCACTTCATATCACCGCCCAAGCGGTTTTAGTTGGAAATTATAAAGATGTATTGGAAAGCAATCAATTCAAACAATTGATTCAAGCTTTTGATGGCAATTTGGCTTACCAACAACAAGTCGAACAAAAAGGAAACTCTTATGTAATTTCTTGGTCATTGTTAATCAATCAAACTACTTTTACCACTCGAGAATTGAATGAATTAAAAGACTTTATAACACAATTCAAATTACACAGCCGAAAAAGTGTGTTTATGGAGAATTAGTTGTTAATATCAATTAGTATTATCGCTAAGGATTTTAGTTAAAATTTCTATTTGTTCTTTCAGAAATTTATTTTCATTTAGTAAATGCTGAATAAACTCTTTGGAAGAAATATAAATATGACCGAAATTCTCAACTTTATTGTAATTGTTGAAAACATTAGACTTTTCATCCAAAATATTGACCAAATCAACTTCTAATACATTGGCTATTTTCTGTAAACGTTCAATGTCTATTTTCGCTAAACCATTCTCGATTTTGCTATAAGTTCTCTGAGAAATATCAATTTCATTAGCCACATATTCCTGACTATATCCTTTAATTTCCCTTAGAGTACGAAGCTTTTTTCCTAATTCAATCATATTTATCAAAATTTACTCTGTAAAGGTATAAATTATTCCAAACTTTTCTACATATTCACTTTGAAAATAAATAATATTTGTCATCGTGAAAAAGTTTTGATTTTGGATCCATAAGACAATTTCACATTCAAATATGTATAATAAAAATTTTTAAAACACATGAAAAATTTAATTTTTAGTTTAGTGCTTATGTTTTCAAGTAGTTTTGCTTTATCATCCCAAAATACTACTTTTGTGAATGAAAATGTTGAAACTATTGAAATAAGTAGCCAAACAGTTAAAACTTTGCCTGTTGGTCCAAAGTTTATATGTACAGTATCTATTAGTAGCGGAGGTGTGTCAGGGACTGGTATTGGTATTGGCGACACATTAGAGGAGGCTTGCCAAAATGCTACTAAAAATGCTTTAGATGGCTTAAAAGTTAAACTTGATTAATAATTAATTTACAATTCAAAGTGGAGGGTTTACCTCCACTTTATTAATAAATAACTATGAAATTATTTTTTTCTTTTTTTATTTTTATAATTTCACTTATTGCACCTGCACAATCTTATAAAGTCATTTACGACGTTATTTTAAACGATATTAAGACTGAAGCGATTTTATTTACTGATTCAGAAAAAGCTTTAACAGTTGTAAAAACTAAATTAACACCTTCAAAGACATTTGACTTGAATATTAATGTTCGAGACACATTTACATTTGAAAAGGGAGATGATATATTTTTTATAAAAAAAGACACAGTCACGGCGGATGATATTATTCTTCCGAATAAATATTGGGTAAAAGAGCAATTGCCTTCTATTAATATTGACTCATTAAACCAAGATACAGCTTGGTTTAAATTTAGAGGTAGGAAATATATAGTAAAATTTGATAATACATACAATTTACCATATGGACCATTAAAATTTAATGGTTTCCCTGGATTAATTACAGAGATAAATACAATGAGTTCTAATTTTTTTATAAATTTTAAATTAAAAGAAATTGAAGAAATTGATATTAACTGGATTAATTTAGAAAAACAATTGTTAAAAATAAAAGAGAAACCAATCCAATATAATAAGTTTATAAATAAACTTAATCTAAAACTAAATAATGATATTGAGATTTTGGAAAGTATTGAGTCAATACATGACTTAATTAAAAATCCACAATTACCTATAAAAGTTGAAGTTATGGAAAACGAAAAATATGAGGGGTACAACTCGAAGTGGGAGAAGGAAATGGAGAGAATTAACGACTTTTTGTAAAATTTAAATTTATGAGATTTATATTTTTATTAATATTAACTATCGTAAAACTTGATGCACAAGTTCACCCAAACTTTGAAATTACATACACTAATTATGTTTTATATAAAAACATAGATTCTTTAAAGCTTGAAAATGAATTTAAAAAAGCTTTTATAAAAGAAACTTCAAAAAGGAAATACTTTAATTTACATTTTATAAATAACAAATCAGAATTTATAGAAATTCCTAAAATAAATAATGATACACAAGGAAACATTACCTTCTCTGCACAATCGATTCAGAAACGCATTATTAAAAATCATGATGAAGAAACGATTTTGTATGAAGTCAATTTCCCAAAAAAAATGTTTGTGGAAGATAGTTTAAGTAATTTAAAATGGAAAATCAATAAAGAAGTTTCAGATACTGTTTTGAACTTTATTACGTATAAAGCTACA
Source organism: Flavobacteriales bacterium UBA3376 (assembly GCA_002359055.1). Lineage (GTDB taxonomy): Bacteria > Bacteroidota > Bacteroidia > Flavobacteriales > Weeksellaceae > Moheibacter. The sequence continues at coordinate 6,118 of DEQC01000067.1, forward strand.
TTGGATTACAACAATGAAGAAATAATTGCATTATATACCCCTAAAATTCCTATTCCTGAGGGACCATCTACTTTTTATGGACTTCCAGGACTTATATTAAGATTAGAAATACATAGAGGTAATGAAATTCATATATTTGAAATAGAAAAAATCGAGAAATTAACTGATAAATTGCCAATAATTAAAATAAACAAAAACAAAATAATTACTGTTGAAGAATATAAAGTTTTAATGGATGAATTTCAGAATAAATTAAATGATTACAAGTGAGCTCTGTAACATTCTCCACAAATTGTACACTAATTAAGCAAAGTTTAATATTGCATGAACAATCGTATTTATCTAAGTTTCCTATTTTTGTTATTGAGTCAATTGATCCTCGCTCAAGAGATTTGTAAATTAAGAGGTGAAGTTCGAGACAGTTTGGGATTGCCTATTTATGACGCAGCAGTTTCAGCTTTCAATTCCAAAAATGAAGGGGTTGATTTTACTTTTACAGATGTAGAAGGTGCCTTCACTTTGGAATATTATTCATATTAAATCTTTATTTTTTTTCAATAATTATGATTATATGGAATATTACTGCATTTTATTTTAAAAACAATAAATTATGAAAAATATCACATTTCTCTTTCTGTTAATTTGTTCATCCTTATTCTCTCAGAATATTTTAATTCAATATGAAACACAAACCATTGCTAATGATGAGAATGTTGAAAAATTATTTGAAGGGAGTTCTGGAGAGAAAAATGATTTTAAAAAACAATTAATCAATGAATTGACCAAAAAAAGATTATATCATCTTTATGTAATTGACTCGCTTTCTTATTTTACAGAAGTTCCTATTTTAGATAACTTTCAAACTGAAAATACAAACATTCGATTTGGTGAAAATGAAGATTTGTTTTTGGTAAAAGATTTAGAGAAACAAATGCTTTATGAACAAGTCATCATTGACAAAAAATATGCTGTGACAGATTCCTTGCTTCATTTTAATTGGGAAGTCGATGATTCTATAAAAACTACTATTTCTGACATTAGGATTCAAAAAGCAAAAGCTTTAAATCCAAAGGACAGTACAGCTTTGACGGCTTGGTTTACCATTGATGAAATGAATTTCAAACATGGTCCTGAAAAATATTGGGGATTACCTGGTGTGATTTTAGAACTTAAAATTGAATTCTGGGAAGAGAAATCATTATTTGAAAGTTTTACTTTCAAAGCAACTTCAATTGCAACCATTCAAGAAAGAGATAAAAAAAGAATCCTAAGAAGAGTTGACCTTAAAAATCCAATCACAAAAGAAGAATATGCTGAAAAGCTAAAAGCTTATGAAAAGAGAATGACTGATTACTATGATGAAGGTGTTTCTACTGATTAAAATTTACAATTTTCTTGATACTGTAACATTTCCGATTATTTGCACACTAACTAAACAAAGCATTTGATTACATGAACAATCGTATTTTTCTAAGTTTCCTATTTTTATTATTGAGTCAATTGATCTTCGCTCAAGAGATTTGTAAATTAAGAGGTGAAGTAAGAGACAGTTTAGGTTTACCCATTTATGACGCAGCAGTTTCAGCTTTCAATTCTAAAAACGAAGGTGTAGATTTTACTTTTACAGATGTAGAAGGTGCTTTTACTTTGGATTTACCTTGTAACGAAACTTATGAAGTGGAAATTGAGCATTATGAATATGAATCTTTTGCAGATAAATTCACTATGAATCGATCGCGTTCGGCTAAATTTCAATTGAATTTCTCAACTATTTCTTTGGATCAAGCCATCATTACAGCAAGACAACCGATTACCGTCAAAGGCGACACCATCGAATATGATGCAGATTCTTTCAGAACGCAGGCCGATGAAAGCTTAGAAGATATCTTAAAAAAACTTCCAGGAATTGAAGTTGAAAATGGAAAAGTATTTTACGAAGGCAAAGAAATCAAAACCATAAAAGTTGGTAATCGTGAAGTTTTGGGAGGTAATACCAAACTTTTGACCAAGAATTTACCAGCTGATGCTATTGATAGAATTCAACTCAATAAAAAATTCAAAGCCAATCCATTTGCTAATTCTTTGTCCGACGAAGAAGAAGCCATGCTGAACATCGAACTTAAAGAAGATAAAAAAAGTCTGATTTTCGGAAATGCAACCATCGGTGGAGATGCTGATGAACATATCGATTTACAGACTAAATTGTTCTATTTCAGTCCAAAAACTGACGGAACTTTGATAGCTGATCATAATACCTTTGGGAAAGAAGTTTTTTCAAGAGAAGATTATTTCACTTTTTTAGGTGGAATTTCTGAATTGATGGAAGAAGGAAGTAGTTTTTCTTTGAGAGAAGAAAACAATTCTATCATGTTGGGAACTTCTCAAAATGCATCTGATATGAAAGCATCTTTGGGAGCCTTGCACTTTGGATATGAACCCAACAAAAAGTGGTTCACCAATGCATTTGTTTTGTTCAATCATCAAGACATTAATTTCAAATCTACGGAAGAGAGAATTACAGAAAATATCACTTTCAAAGATCAACAAACCAATTATCAACATTTATTTTCGACTTTGGGTAGATTGAGAGTTGACTTCAATCCTGGCAATCGATCGCAATGGAAATACCGCGCAAATTTCAATTATTTAGAAAATAAAGATGAACAATTTGCTGATACTTATTTGAACGAAAATTCATTGGGAAGTCGAGAAAATATCAATGAAAACCACAATTTCAGTTGGAGACATAATTTGTCATATATCCAAAGAATTGGAAGTGATCATAACATTGGATTTTATGCAAGACATCAAATCATGGATAGTCAACCTGAACTCAATATTTTCTCAGATGAAACGCCAATCATCATCGATGAATTGAATTTTTACAATCTAAGACAAGACCAAAGGTTGCAAACTCAAAACTTGCAATTGTATGGAATTTACAATCATTTGTTGACCAATACGAGCAATTTAAGATTGAAAGTTGGAAGCAATTTCAGTTGGCAAAAACTCAGCAACTCTATCTATGAAAGCGATATGAAAATTACTCAATATAATTTCGAAACAAAATCCGAATTCGATTTTACTGAATTGTATGTCGATTTAACTTTGACGAAAAAGTTAGGGATTTTCAAATTTGATTTAGGAGTTGGTTTGCATAATTTCGATGAAAAAACTGAGCTGATCAATAATCAACGCGAATTGAATTTCACCAAACTTCTTCCCCATTTTTCAACGGAAGTCAATATCAACAATGCACAAAGAATTAATTTAAATTATAACCAACAATATAAATTACCAAATGTTTCGGATCTTTCAGAAACTTATGATATCCAAAATTATTATTCGATTTACAGAGGATTTTTAGGTTTGAAAGAAGCTTTGTACCACAATGTTTCTTTGAGTTATGGATATTTCAACTCATTTAATTTTCTGAATTTTTATGTGGGTGGAACTTACAACAGAAGTGTGGACAATATCCAATCTTCATCGGATATGACGAATGTTCCACAAATCAATTCAGTGGTAAATAACCCTGAAGATGATCAAACGGTTATGGTTTATTTTGGTGGTGGAAAAAGATTTACAAGACATTATTCATTAGATCTGAGAGCCAATTTGAATTACTTGGATTATTATACCAACATCAAAAGATTGGATTTCAGCGACCCGAGTTTATCGACCACTATCGATGAATTGACGCACAATACTTCATTTATCCAAAATTATACTTTGACCAATAAATTTAAATTCAGAAGAAAAGTTGAATTTGATTTAGGGTTAAATTACAACCACAATGATTTCAAATCACTTACCGATACTGAATTTACTACTTGGAATCCTTTTGGAAAATTGGCTTGGGCAATCAGCGATAAATTCTTGTTGCAATCTGATTATTCTTATCGAATTCAATACATGAATGGTGAGTTGATCAATGAAAATCAAGCGTTGAACGCATCACTAAGATATCACATCGCGAAAAACACTCACTTGACACTTGTTGGTGGAAATTTATTGGGTGATGAGCGAATCGTTAGTTCTAATTTCGATGCTGTAACCAATCAAACCATAATCAATACAAGAGAATTATTGGGAAGATATTTCTTGGTTCAATTGCGCTACAAATTCTAATTCATCAATTTCAATTAAAAGTATAAAAAAACTCCGTTTCATTTTTGAAACGGAGTTTTTTGTTGATCAATCTCAAATATAATTAACTATTTCTTTTATTTTCTTTGATTAAATTCAATTCTCTTTGCAAATTTTTAATCGAGGCATCACTAATTCTTCCATCATCAAATCTATAGGGATAATCTCCAAAAAGGCTGACCAATTTCATACTTGCATATATGGTTGGATTCAGTCGATTTCCAAGAGCGATTATAGTTGCTTCATTTTCTATATCTCTCACATAAGTCGTATTGTTGCCATGCCATTTTCCATTGTGATAAATCAATCGATTTTCATCGTCCCACTCCATCAATCTAAAACCCAAACCATAATTTTTCACACCTGGTCTTTCATAACTATAACCTTGCCAAGCCTTTTCTTTCAAATGCTGAGGAAGGAATTTATCGGAATACATAGCGATATCCATTTTCAATAAATCTCTTGGTGTTGAATAAATATTTTTGTCACCATAGGTTTTATCCAAATGATCATAATCCCAGATTCTACCATTTTTATAATAAGTTTTAGAAACTTGATCAGAATGCTTATCAAATTCCATTACAAATGTATTTTCCATTCCTAACGGATCAAAAACAATGTATTTCATGGCTTCTGGATAATCAAATCCGGTAACTTTTTCTATGATCAACGCAAGAATCACATAATTTGTATTGTTATAAAAAAACCTTGTATCCGGCTTAGCCAGTGGGTCTGGATTCTTTTCGATAAACATTTCCAACAAATCGTGATTACTCATCATTTTTGACCTGTCCCAATAATTTGGATCTTCTGACAAAGGCAAATAATTTGGCAACCCACTTCTATGATTGAGTAAATCTTGAATTTTCACACCTTCGTATGGAAAATCTTTAAGGAATTTATCGACCACATCTGTCAAAGCTAACTTTTGATTTTCTACCAATTTCAAAACTGCCATTGAAGTCAGAACTTTTGAAATTGAAGCGATATGAATAGGAGTTTCTTTGGTAATTGGAACTTCGTTTTCGAAATCAGCAAAACCTGAATAACCTTCGAACAGAATTTCTCCATGTTGAGCAACTATCACTCCTCCACTCGTATTATTTTTCAGCCAAAAATTTTTGTAATAATTGTTTAGAAATCGTTGTTTTTCTTTTTTCAACTTCGAAGTTGGCTTTTTGAAATTATAAGCTTTTACCCAATCGATAGAATCAAACCGCGGTATAGAATCATATTCCGATTTTGCGATTTGAGCCATTTCGATTTCTGATCTTTTACAACTTATAGATACGATTAAAGCAATAAATAAAATCGACCAAACTTTTTTTAACATAACTCAACTAACTATTTGAAGCAAATTACAACAAAACTAAATGCTCCTACAAATTTTTAACTTTTTGCTAAGAATTTCCCCTAAAAATAGTTGATGCTCTTTCGCCCAAAATTACACTCGTTGCCATAGCTACATTTAGACTTTCTGTTTGTTGAAGTTTCCCCATGCGCGGTATGCTCAACCTTTGTGTTACAAAACTTTCCAACTTTTCGGATATGCCGTTTGCTTCGTTGCCCATCAATAAAACTGCTTTTTCGGGCAATTTAGTTTTATATAAATTTTCTCCATCCATAAAAGTTCCTAAAATCGGATGAGAATAAGTTTCGAAAAACTCTTCTAAATCTGTATAGTTGATTTGAACTCTTATGAATGAACCCATAGTAGATTGAATTACTTTTGGATTGTATGAATCGACCGTCTCTTTTGAACAAACAATTTGCTGAATTCCAAACCAATCAGCCATGCGAATGATCGTTCCTAAATTCCCAGGATCACGTATATCGTCCAAAGCAATGATAAATCCATTTTTCTGAATGTTTTTCTCTTGAGGAATTTCACACACTGCCAATGCTGTATTCGGTGTAACTAATTGACTGATTTTCTTTAGTTCACGTTCAGTAATCAAGATATTTTTCGAAGGAAAATCATTAAAAGTGTCGTCAATAGAGTAAATTTTCTCAACATAAATTGAACTATTCAACACTTCTTTTATATTTTTAACTCCTTCAACCACAAACTTGTTATATTTTTGTCTAAATTTCTTTTTAACAAGTGAGTTGATTAGTTTGGTATCGTTATTAGTAAGCATTTAATGAAAAATATAAATACAAAGATAGTATTATTCGTCGTTTTTACTTTGATTGCCGCGGGTTGTTCAACAACTAAGAAAGTACCCGAAGGTGAATATTTACTTACCAAAAACAAATTTGAATTCGAAGGCAAGGAAAAACCTTTTAGTTCAGAAGTACCTGAATACGTAAGACAACGCCCAAATAGTGCTGCACTGGGTTTGATTCCTTTGAAATTATTGATGTACAATGCTGTTCCATCTAAATTCGATACTACTTTCAGTCAATATAATGATCTGAGTCGTTTGAGAAAAACTCAAGAATCACTCGATAGTTTATTGGTCAAAAACGGTTTAGAAGAATACGAAGGTAGAGGTCTTTGGTTGAAGCGATTGATGTTTAACCAAGGAGAACCGCCAGTGATCATAGATTCGACTATGTCGGATTTTTCAGAGAAAAATTTAGAAAATTTTTATTTCGATCGTGGTTATTTCGATGCGGAAGTTGAATCAATTGTCAAAAAAGATTCAGCGTCAAAAAAAGGAAGTATTATTTATAAAATCAGTCCTGGCGAAGCTTCTATGATTGAATCTTACAATTATGAAATTTCAGATTCTACCATTCAAAGACATTTCGAAACTTTAACCCGAAGAGGAACTAATATCAAAGTAGGAGAAAGATATGATTTGGATAATTTCATGAAAGAAAGAGATCAAATCGTTGATTTTCTAAAAAACAGAGGATATTGGAGATTCAATGATGATGGCCAAGCCATAGAATTTACAGCTGATACAACTTTTTCAACCAAAGCTTTAGATATAAAATTGTTGATTCCTGTAGAAAGTTCAGATTCAGCCATAGCCAAAAAAATATTTCCGAGGTATAGGTACAGAAATATTTACATTTATCCAGATTCTGATCCTGTAGCCGATGGAGAATTTCCACCGACTTATTACGACACGATTTACGACGGATATCATTTGAGATATACCGATCCTAAAATGAAATATCGACCTAAATTCTTCACAGATGCAATTGTCATGCGAGACAGTTCATTGTATCGATTGAATGCTGAAGTTCAAACACGAAGAAACTTTTCGAAAAGAGAAGGTGTTACTATGACTGGATTTGAAGAAGTAGCAATATCTGATGAGAAAATAGGTGATGACAATTTATTGGATGTGAGTTTTTATTTTAGACCTAAGAAAAAGTATGATTTATTTTATGGTGCTGAATTGTCATGGTCTGAATTTATGAATTTTGGAGTTTCACCGAGAGTTTCATTATTGGCAAGAAATTTATTCGGTGGAGGAGAAAATTTAGAAACGACTTTAAGAGGAACTTTAGGGAATGTCAATAAAAAATTCTCCAATGAATCGAGTTTCTTCAACGCTTTTGAATTGGCATTTCAAAGTAAAATCAATTTTCCTTATTTGTTGACGCCATTCAATATGGATAATATTTTAGGAAAGCGATATTTCAAGCAAACCGATTTGAGAATTGGAGCTTCAGTTCAAAAGAACATTGGTTTGGACAGAATTACTTATTCGACAGGTTTGGATTATAATGTTTCGTTCAGAGACACACACTCACATATGTTGAGTTTTTTGAACATTGAGTTTGTAAATAATTTGCAAAAAGGAAATTATTTCAACGTATTCGAAGGCGACAATTCTATCAAAAACAATTTTTTCAATCGACATTATTTCATGTACAATCCTTCTGCAGCGATTGGATATGATCAAGGAGAATATACAAATGATGAAATCATCGATATGATTTACAACGACCAAGGATTTCTTAACTCTTTGGACAATGAAGGTTTGGAGGATTTGGCCATATTTGAAAACATGAATTTCAGAAAAAACACCATTACACAAGATGTGTTGATTTTATCGCTTATTTATCAATACAGTTTGAATCAAAATGAAAGAAGAAACATCAAACATCCGTGGTATTTTAGAGGTCGAGTTGAATTGGCTGGTAATGTTTTGAACTTATTGGACAGAACCATTGATTTTCCAAAAACAACCACTTCACAAGGAGAGCAATCAGGAACCATTTTCAATGTACCTTATTCTCAATTTGTAAGAATCGATTTGGATTTAAGAAAATATTTCAATTTAGGTCATCAATCAACTTTAGCAACACGTGCATTTGTTGGATTGATTCAGCCTTATGGCAACACTGATTTCATACCATTCAGCCGAAGTTTCACTGCAGGTGGAGCCAATGACAACAGAGCTTGGGCAGCTGCGACTTTAGGTCCGGCGGGTCTACCGAGATATGCAGGAGGAGATGATGTATTTGCCATTGAGCGATTGAAATTACTTTTCAGTGCAGAATATAGGTTCAATATTTACGAAAGATTCAACAGTGCGTTTTTTATAGATGCGGGAAATATTTGGGGAACGGATAAAAATGACGATTTAACCGTATTTAAGTTCGATCGATTCTACAAAGAATTGGGTATAGGTGCAGGATTTGGGATACGATTGGATTTAACTTATTTCTTATTGAGATTTGATTTTGCCTATAAAATACACGACCCAAGTTATCCAGAAGGCAGTCGTTGGAGATTCGATGACATTAACTTATTGAAGCCTCGTTTAGCTTTTGGAATTAATTATCCATTTTAAGTTTAAGTTTTTTATCTTTGTGTACTTAAATCGCACATATAATTATATAACAATGAGTAGAAAATTTCCTGCCGGGGTAGCCACCGGTTCTTTAGTTAAAGAAATCATTCAAGACGCCAAAGAAAACAGTTATGCATTACCTGCTTGTAATGTGATCGGTTCGAGTTCAATCAATGCAGCGATGGAAGCTGCGGTCGAAGCCAACTCCCCTATCATCATTCAGTTTTCAAATGGTGGTGCTGCGTTTAATGCCGGTAAAGGATTGAAATCTGACAATAAATTCGTTCCATCCATCAAAGGTGCTGTAGCTGGAGCTTTACATGTTCATCAACTGGCAGAAGCCTATGGTGCTACAGTGATTTTACATACCGACCATTGTGCCAAAAATTTATTGCCATGGATAGATGGAATTATGGATGCCAACGAGCAACACTTCCAAAAAAATGGAAAAGCATTGTTTAGTTCACATATGCTTGATTTATCAGAAGAAAGCATAGAAGAAAACATGGAAATTTCTAAACGTTATTTAGAAAGAATGGCCAAAGTCGGAATCACTCTTGAGGTAGAAATTGGTATTACTGGAGGTGAAGAAGATGGAGTGGATAACACCGGCGTGGACAATTCTTTATTATATACACAACCAGAAGAAGTTGCTTATGTTTATGAACAACTGAAGAGTGTTGATGATAACTTTTGGATAGCAGCTGCGTTTGGTAATGTACATGGAGTTTACAAACCTGGGAATGTAGTTTTGACGCCGAGTATTTTGGACAATTCTCAAAAGTACATCGAGCAAAAACATCAAACAGGAAAAAATCCAGTGGATTTTGTATTCCACGGTGGATCTGGTTCTTCTTTAGAAGAAATTAGAGAAGCTATTAGTTATGGAGTAATTAAAATGAATATCGATACCGATTTACAATTTGCCTTTATGGAAGGTGTTCGCAAATACTTTGATGAACACGAAGATTATTTACAATCACAAATTGGAAATCCTGACGGGAGCGATATACCGAATAAAAAATATTATGACCCAAGGGTTTGGTTAAGACATGGAGAAGTTTCATTCAAAGATAGATTGAAACAATCCTTTGAAGATTTAAACAATATAAATAGACTCGGATAAACACATAAAAATGTAGAATTCGAGGGAGTATTAATTAGGTAGAAATAGTAAAATGGCTTGGTTTAGAAGAAAGAAAAAAAACATTACGACTGAACAAAAGAAAGACACTCCTAAAGGTCTTTGGTATAAGTCTCCGAGTGGAAAAATCATAGAAACTGAGGAACTGAAGGCAAATATGTATGTAAGTCCTGAGGATGATTTCCATGTTCAAATTGGAAGTGAACAATATTTCAATATCTTATTCGATGAAGGCATATTCAAAGAATTGGATGCTAAGGTTGAGAGTATCGACCCTTTGAATTGGGAAGACACAAAGAAATACAAAGACAGGCTGAAGGAAACCAAAAAGAAAACAGGTCTTACGGATGCTGCTCGTAATGCGACTGGAAAAATCAATGGACGCGATGTAGTCATCAGCTGTATGGATTTTAAATTCATTGGAGGTTCTTTGGGTTCAGCTATGGGAGAAAAACTTAGTCGTGCGATTGATTATGCGATTAAAAACGACTTACCTTATATATTGATTTCCCAATCAGGAGGTGCACGTATGATGGAAGCTGCAATTTCTTTGATGCAAATGGCAAAAGTTGAGGCGAAGTTGACTCAGTTATCGGATGCTAAACTTCCTTATATCTCTGTTTTGACCAATCCAACTTATGGAGGTGTGACGGCTTCATTTGCTTCGGTAGGAGATTTGATCATAGCAGAGCCGGGAGCATTGATTGGATTTGCTGGTCCGAGAGTTATCAAAGAAACCATAGGAAGAGACTTACCTGAAGGTTTCCAAACCTCGGAATTCCTTTTGGAAAAAGGATTTGTGGACATGATCGTGCATAGAAAATCTTTGAAAAATCAAATTTATGAATCGATTAATATGCTGAAACCCATAGAAGTAAAAAATCAATAAAAAAAGACTTCAAAAAAAGTACTTTTTTATTTGTTTTATATAAAAGGGTTTCTTTATATTTGCCACCGATTGCGAGAATAGCTCAGCTGGTAGAGCACGACCTTGCCAAGGTCGGGGTCGCGGGTTCGAGTCCCGTTTCTCGCTCAAAGTAAACAATCACCCGCCCTGGTGGTGGAATTGGTAGACACGCAGGACTTAAAATCCTGTGGCCAACTGCGGCCGTATGGGTTCAAGTCCCATCCGGGGCACTTAAAACCTGATAGTCATAAAAAATTATCAGGTTTTTTTATTGATTTAACTTAATTCTATATGACCTTCTATTACACAAATTCAAAATTGCTAACTACACTCATCATTCGAGTGATCCCAATAGTTTTCTTCTATTACTTGGCTTTGGTCATGGGCAACGGAATTTACATTGCCGTAGCAATACTGAGTTTAGAAGCGACTGTAGAGCTTTTGTATATGTACAAAAAAGGTCATGCTAAAATCGAAAACGGAACTATCCTAAGACATCAATTTTTCTCTACAAAATCAGTGGAAATCGAAGATGTTCATAAAGTTTATGTCTATGATGATGAATGGACTTTTAGGACACACGAAAAGGAAGTGAGAATCGATATGAAATTAGTGAGAGAAAGCCAAAGGGAAACTTTGACTCAAAACTTGGAAAAGTTCAGAGATCAAGTAATCGCTCGAAAGAAAGCTGCGTAAGTAAATTTAAGTTTACGCATAACCTTCCATAATTGCTTTTTTCACTAATCCCACTACATTTTTAACTCCGAATTTTATAAATAAATTCGCTCGATGTTTCTCGACCGTTTTGGTTGAAACATCCAACTTCTCTCCTATTTCATTGGTTGTTTTCTCTTTTAAAATCAATTTCAAAACTTCTTTCTCTCTCGGCGTTAAAACTACATTCGATTTTAAATTCAACCTCTTTTCACGATAGGTTAAATCTCTAATTTCGGCCGATATATAAATCTGATTATCCATAACAG
>DEQC01000082.1 GCA_002359055.1 Flavobacteriales bacterium UBA3376
ATTCCATTTACACACGAATATGAAGTTATTTCAGAAACAATTGCAGAGCCACCATCCGGAGCTATTATTTCTGCTGACGCTATGAACGTAGTTTATCGTGGGTTAGACAACCCAATTTCAGCAACAGTTAACGGTACTGATGGACCTGTTTCATTGAGAGCTTCTATCGGAGGTTTAAGATCTGCAGGTGCAGGTAAGTGGGTATTTAATCCACCAGCTGGATCAGGGACTGTTACATTTACAGCTTCAGCTACAACATCGACTGGAAAAACTGTTTCTGGTACAAGAGAATTCCGTATCAAACCAGTACCACCAGCAAGAGGACATATTGCCAACAGAACAAGTATTGCTATCCCTGCCAACGGATTGGCTGGACAAACAATACGTGTAGATTGGCCAGACTTCTTGTTAGATGTTAAAGGAGAAGTAACAGAATTTAAAGTTAAAGTACCTGGACAGCCAACAGCTGTGGTAAGTGGAAATAGAATGTCCGCTGCTGCTGGTGCTTTGAGTCAAGCGAAGAGAGGTGATGTTGTAGGTGTATTCGATATTAAATATACATCGACAGCAGGATCTGGAACCGCTTCGTCTATAACAATTGAAGTAAATTAAAATAAAATAAATTATGAAGTATCTTTTTTTCGGATTAATGAGCTTATTTATGGTCACTAGTGGCTATGCTCAGAATGTCCTAAATGCAATGTCGCCTGAAGAATTGAGAGAACAGCGTGCGAACAGAACAAAGGTAACTGAGTCTGGAGATACTGTAAGTACTTTGAATCAACCATTGGAGTACGGACATATTGATGATAAAGATATTATTTGGTCAAAAGTAGTATGGGAAGTAATCGATTTGAATGAGCGTTTGAATCAACCTTACTACAGAGCTTCAGATGGATTGCTGACAGAATCAGCTTCCCTTTATGACGCCTTGGTAGAAGGAGTGCGTTCGGGTGCGATCGAACAAGTGTATGACAATGAGTATTTTACCAATAAAATGACTTATGATCAAATCGTTTCGAGAACAGCAAAAAAAGATACGCAACAATTTTACTTCGATATGATCGATGCGGGTGAAGAACCAGATGAAGGCCTTATATTTAATTTCGAAATTGACTCAGATCACATCGAAATGATTAAAATAAAAGGCATGTGGTACATCGATAGAAGATTGGGCGAAATGAAATATAGAATTTTAGGTCTATGTATCATGGGACCTGATGCTCAAGCTTTAGGTACTGAGTTTGATGACGGTACATTTGTTGAACTTTTCTGGATCTGGTATCCTGATGCAAGAGAAGTGCTCAATAACTATACGGTTTTCAATCCAAACAACTCTTCATCAAGTATTACTTTCGATGATCTTATCAACGCCAGACGATTCTCATCTGTGCTTTATAAAGCGCAAACCATGTACGGAATTACTCCAATTGAGGATTATATTCCAAGTGATGCGAAAGGTCAGTTGGAGGAAAGTGATAGAATTAGAGAAAGTATTCTTCAATCCGAAGCAGACATGTGGAGCTATTAATTAGTGAAACTATTATAAATTAGAAACTCCGTCAGCAATGACGGAGTTTTTTTTTATAATCAAATTTTCCTATCCATTTCTATATTTTATTTAATTTCAGTAAATTGAAACTCATTAAATCTTTTAGCTGTGATAAATTTAACCACATTACTTGCCTTGATATTTGTTCCAATCTCTATACACGCACAGAATATTACAGGTGCTTGGGAAGCAAAATCAACTTTAGATAACGGAATTGCCATTAAACATTTGATAATTTTTTCTGATAATTATTTCGTGATGTCAGCATACAAAGCCGATGATTCAGAGTTTGTATCGACCAAGGGTGGATTTTATTCATTCGTAAATGGAAAGTTTAAACAAAATATAGAGTTCAATACAGCTACGCCTAATCAAGTAGGTAATGAATTTACAGTTTCTGTCGAATCAAAAAATGGAAAATTGACTTTTGAAGATTCAGGTTTAGAATTTACTCAATTGGACAATGGACAACCGGGTGAATTAGCTGCAGCTTGGATTTTTGCAGGACGTAAATCTAAAGATGGTACAATGAACCTCAGAACTGGAGAACATTCGAGAAAAACGATGAAATTGCTTTCTGGAACAAAGTTCCAATGGATTGCTTTCGATGTTGAAACCAAACAATTTATGGGTACAGGTGGTGGAACTTATACCACAGCCAATGGAAAATATACAGAAACCATCGAATTCTTCTCAAGAGATGTAACAAGAGTTGGACATCAATTGGAATTTGATTTTGAAATTATCAATGACCAATGGCATCACTCTGGACTTTCCAGTAAAGGAGATCCAATTTATGAAATTTGGGCCAAAAGGAATTGATTTATAATGGAGTGTATTCGACTATTTCTATATCATATCCACTGATCTTTTGTTGGTGATTTTCTGGATTTCTCGTGATTAGATTCACTTTTGTAATTCCTAAATCTTGAATGATTTGAGCACCTATACCATATTCACGTTGGTCATTCGGAATAATTCCTGTTTTGGCTTTTCCTTCAGAAAACCTTTGGAATTGTTTCATTTTGCTCATCATCAATTCAGAATCTGAAACATTATTAATAAAAATCATGGCTCCTTTGCCATTTTTATTGATGATATTGCTGATGGTTTGTAATTGAGGAATTTCACCCAATTGTAAAGCTGAAAATAAATCGTAGTAGCTATTGGATGAAATTACTCTCAACGGAACAATCTCATCTTTTGACCAATTTCCTTTTTTCAATACAAAATGAATTTGTTTGTTGGTGCTTTGTTTATAAGCAATCATCTCAAAATCGCCATAAAACGTTTTTACAGGGAAGTTTTCTATGCGATTGATCAAAGAGTCATTTTGTAAACGATAAGCGATTAAATCTTCAATAGTGATGATTTTTAGATCGAAATGTTCAGCGATTTTTATTAGATCTGGCAATCTTGCCATTGTTCCATCTTCGTTTAAAATTTCAACCAAAATTCCAGCAGGTTGTAAACCAGCCAAACGTGCCAAATCAACTGCCGCTTCAGTATGTCCAGCTCTTCTTAGAACACCACCGTTCATAGCTCTCAATGGGAATATGTGCCCTGGACGTCCTAAATCTTCAGGTTTGGTTGCAGGATCTATTAAAGATTGAATCGTATTGGATCTATCTTGAGCTGAAATTCCTGTCGTATTTCCCTTGCCCTTATAATCAACTGAAACTGTGAATTGAGTTTGGTGCAAAACGGTATTGTTTGTAACCATTAATTCCAAATCCAACTCTTTGCATCGTTCGATTGTCAAAGGTGCACAGATCAGTCCTCGTCCATGGGTAGCCATGAAATTGATCATTTCTGGCGTAACCTTTTCTGCTGCGGCTACGAAATCTCCTTCATTTTCTCGGTCTTCATCATCTACAACGATGATGACTTTTCCTTGTTTGATATCCTCCAGCGCTTCGCTGATTGTATTTAGCTTGAATTTATCTTTATTAGAATTTTCCATTATTGATAACGACTATGTTCATTATTTTTCTTTGGTCGAAATTTCGATAGGTATTTGATGATTGGATCCAAATAGTTATTCAGTGTAAATAAAGCCGAATCATTATTTGCTTTGTAAAGCAAAATCAAAGCTATTGGAAAAAAAATCAAATTTGCCGACCATGCAGCAAAGGTAGGGTCTAAAATTCCATTTTTGGTCATATTTTCAGTAGAAAAGTTTATGATGTAATAAAATACGAATATGATGATTGAAATTATCACTGGCATTCCTATTCCACCTTTCTTAACTATAGCTCCCAAAGGTGCTCCTATCAAGAAAAAAACTATACAGGTAAATGCATAAGCATAGTTTCTATGATAATGTACTTTTTGCCTGGCTATGAATTTGGTACGGCCATACATTTCTTCGGCTTGCCAACTGTAGCTCTGAATTTCTCTATCAATATTTATCAATGCTTCTTTGACAATTTGAACTTGTAAATCATTTTCGATTTCATCAATAGGTTTAAATGTAATGTTGGAGGAAACCTCTTTTATACTGTCGAAATTTTTTGCTCCATGTACATTGTTGACCAAACTATTGTTGTAAATATTTCGATAATAATTGATGTTTTCAGCATCCAAAGAGTCAATTCTCTTTTTTAGATTCTTTGCATTTAAAAATTTATAGTGATCTTGAATATTCTCTTCATCCATTGCTTTTTGGATGATTTCTGATATATCGATGAATTGTACTAATGTATCGAACTGAATGGTTTGATTGGGTTGATTTCGCCTTTCTATATTGGATTTACCTTTGATATCGTCGCCATAAATGTATCCATCAAAAAGCACCATTTTCATCAACCTGAAATCTTCTTTATCTCTATTGAGAGTACCGCTTTTAGCGATGATCGTTCTTTTATCATCATCATATCCACCTCCTTGATAGATGAATACATCTGTTAGTTGGTCGCTTTCTTCACCACTGATTTCACTGATTTTCATACTAAAACCAGGAATTCCTTCGATGAAAACACCTTCGGTAAATTGTAAAGTGGGATTCGCTTTGACGATATTGTAACTTAAATTCTGAGCTTTTCTTTGTGAATATGGCATCACATGGTCTCCAAAAAAATACAATCCAATCGACATCAACAAAACCAAAGTGAACATTGGTAAAAATATTCGAGCCAATGAAATTCCTGAAGCTTTCATAGCTGCCAACTCATATCTTTCACCAAATCCACCAAAAGTCATTATACTTCCTAAAAGTATAGAAAGAGGTAATACGAGCTGAATTACATTGATACCTAAATACAATAACAATTCAGTTATGGTGATCCAACTAAGTCCTTTTCCAGCAAATTTTTCCATTTCTTGCCATGCAAATTGCA
This sequence comes from Flavobacteriales bacterium UBA3376, assembly GCA_002359055.1. Classification (GTDB taxonomy): domain Bacteria; phylum Bacteroidota; class Bacteroidia; order Flavobacteriales; family Weeksellaceae; genus Moheibacter. The sequence continues at coordinate 4,891 of DEQC01000082.1, forward strand.
CGATGAAAATGAAAAAAAGTATACTGAAAATAAATATAAAAGGCCCTATAAATGTCCTAATGGTGTACCAATCAAGCTTTCTGAACATTACAATTGNNGTTACTATATAGCCGTCTTTTTCGTATTTTGATTGGTCAAATTTAAACAATGCACGTGGAATAATTAAACTTTCTAAATATTCTTTTACCTTAATACTTCTGACTTCACCGCTGTTTAAATATTCATTATACATCTTAATTGTCTTAGTCGAAACGTCTATTGCAATTATTATATAATCATATTCGTTCGACTGCTTGGGAGTCAATTTGATTTGTTGAACTTTAACTCCGTCAATAGTAGTGGTTTTGTCTAAAGTCGGTGTGAAATTGTTTTTATACGTATATAGAATTTTTGTGGGTGTTAAAAAGTCGTTGCTATTTTCATCGGGTTTTAAAATAGTAACTTCCTTATCGTCTTTAGAAATTGTGTAGAGCAATTTCCCATCGTACATCTGAGTGATGTCCATCACTTGTAAGCTAAATTTTTCCTTTACAGCAAATAATTCACCAATTTGTACTTCATCACCTTCATTGAATTGAAATTCAAAATTGATGTAATAAGAAGACGCTTGATTGTATGTATTCGAAACTCTATCCAACCATTCCTGAGCGGTTTGAGCTTGGACAGATAAAACTAGCGATAAAGCGAAAAATGAACTTAATAAAATTTTCAACATAGGTAGTAGAAATTTACTTTAAACTATCCAACAATTGTTCCAAACTATTCTCATCTTGAACCAGTACTTGTCGGGCTTTGCTTCCTTCAAATGGTCCAACTATACCTGCCGCTTCGAGTTGATCGATGATTCTACCTGCTCTGTTGTATCCAAGTCTCAATTTTCTCTGTAACAAAGAAGCTGATCCTTGTTGTGCCATTACGATAACTCTTGCAGCATCTTCAAACAAAGCATCGCGTTCGCTTAAATCAATGTCTAATGAGCTGTCAGCATCTGAACCTTCGTATTCTGGAAGATGCAATGCATCAGGAAATCCTTGTTGTGAACCGATGTACTCAGTGATTTCATCGACTTCTGGTGTATCTACAAACGCACATTGCATCCTTACCAACTCATTGCCAATCGTAAATAACATATCACCTTTCCCTATCAGTTGATCAGCTCCCGCTGAATCTAAAATCGTTCTCGAGTCAATTTTTGATGTAACTCTAAACGCAACTCTCGCTGGGAAGTTGGCTTTGATAATACCTGTAATAACATTTACCGATGGTCTTTGAGTCGCAATGATCAGGTGAATTCCAACGGCTCTCGCCAATTGTGCCAATCGTGCGATAGGTGTTTCAACTTCCTTTCCTGCAGTCATGATCAAATCTGCAAACTCATCAACCACTAAAACTATGTAAGGCAAATATCTGTGTCCTTTTTCAGGATTTAATTTTCTTTTTTTGAATTTCTCGTTGTATTCTTTGATGTTTCGAACAAATGCATTTTTGAGTAATTCGTAACGATCATCCATTTCTATACAAAGAGAATTCAAGGTGTTGATTACCTTGGTGTTGTCTGTGATAATCGCTTCTTCACTGTCTGGAAGTTTTGCTAAATAATGCCTTTCAATTTTTGAATACAAAGTCAATTCAACTTTCTTTGGATCAACCAAAACAAACTTTAATTCAGTGGGATGCTTTTTATACAACAATGAAGTGATGATAGCATTTAATCCAACTGATTTTCCTTGCCCAGTGGCTCCAGCCAT
>DEQC01000041.1:0-2230 GCA_002359055.1 Flavobacteriales bacterium UBA3376
GTTATAATAAATAAACTATGTTTTTCCATGTTTAATTATTAAATTTATTTATTATGAAAAAGAATGTTTTATTATTTATGATGGTAATGGGCAGTTTATTGTCTTGCTCTGACAATGAGACTACCCCAGAAGAAAATGTTAATCCAGATACTACTAATAAAGGATTATCATTAATTTCAGAATTTAATGCAGGTGAAATACATAATGGTATTTTAGATGTTTATTACAATGATAATGATTATAGCTCTGATGACATATCTATTAAGGTAATTAATATAAAAAACTTTCTATAGGCATTCAAGCTTATAGAAAGTTTTATCTTTGAATTAACCTAAAAATAGATTCAGATGGAAGTTAAAATTAAAATACTATTCCCTTATAACTGGTTTGCAATTCAATTTATCCATATCTACATAGATGAGTTATATTTTGGAAAAATAAGTGCAAAAGGAGAATCCGTGATAAAGATACCGAATGAAAGTTCTAAAATATCATTCAAGTTGTCTTCTGTTTACAGGACTTCTATTGATTTAACTCCACTCCAACCTAATCAAGCAATTGTTTTATATCTAAATAGGCACAACTATCTTTCTACATTGGTTAATAGCCTTCGAAAAGGTTATTTAAGAGGCGCCCTACTTGAGGAAAACAAAATAAATGTGTTTGAAAAAGAAATTTTATATGCTGATAATACATTTATCAAACCTCATGATTATAGGCTATCCGTTTTATCAATTATTCTATCTTTGATTGTTCTTGTATTATCTGTAATCGACAATACTTCTGATTTTAATGATATAATTTTTTTTAATGGATTGATGCTCCTAATAGGTCACTTAGTTTATTTTAATGAAAAAGAAGTATTGCTTAGTTTTTTTAAAGCACGGTATATAGCCACCATTTTGTTGTTTGTTCTGTCAATATTTTTCATTAGTAGCCAATACGCTGTAATTAAATATGCCATATTAATTTTTACCTGCTTATTGTTTTTATTATATCAGAAAAATATAAAAGACAAAAAATCAATATATTACAAATATTTAGAGAATCTTTATTAATCTGTTTATTTCAAAATGTAGATAGTGTGTACTAATAAATTTAAGCAGAAACCGCATATAATTACAACCATTTATAACTTTATATAATTAATCCGTTATAAATATATAACGGATTAACATTCAGTAATATATACTAAAATAAAAACCTGTAAACTTAATGATGTTTACAGGTTTTTATTTTAGTATAACCAAATTATAACTGTTTATAAGTCAAATCCTAAATCTGTACGGAAATATTGTTTGTCAAAATGAATTTTTTCAATGGATTGATATGATTTTTCTAAAGCTTCCTTGAAATCATTTCCGTAAGAAGTCACAGCAAGCACACGCCCTCCATTGCTCACAATTTCCTCTCCTTTCATGGTGGTTCCGGCATGGAAAACAATCGAATCTTGCACAGTATCAATTCCGCTAATCACTTTTCCTTTTTCGTAATCTTCCGGATAACCGCCAGAAACCATCATCACGGTTGTAGCGGTTCGCGGATCAATTTCGATGGTTTGCTCTTGCAATTTTCCTTTGCCAATAGCTTCGAAAATTTCGACTAAATCTGATTTTAATCTTGGCAAAACCACTTCCGTTTCCGGATCGCCCATGCGCACGTTGTACTCAATAACATAAGGCTCCTCTCCTACTTTCATCAATCCAATAAACACAAAACCTTTGTAGGGCAAATTGTCCTTAGCAAAACCTTCTATCGTTGGTTTCACAACTTTTTCTTCCACTTTATCCAAAAATTCTTGGGTAGCAAAAGGCACTGGCGAAATCGCTCCCATACCGCCTGTATTCAAGCCTGTATCGCCTTCTCCTATTCGTTTGTAGTCTTTCGCCGTCGGTAATATTTTATATGATTTTCCATCGGTTAACACAAAGCAACTCAGCTCAATACCTGACAAAAATTCTTCAATAACCACCTTGTTGGATGCTTGACCAAATTTGGCATTCAGCAACATATTTCTCAATTCGGTTTGGGCTTCTTCGAGATTATCAATAATAAGCACGCCTTTTCCTGCAGCCAATCCATCAGCTTTTAAAACATACGGAGGTTGCAATGAAGCCAAAAATTCACAGCCTTGCTCAGTAGTTTCAGCCGTAAAACTGGCATATTTTGCTGTCGGAACACCATGTCGAATCATAAATTCTTTGGCAAATTCTTTGCTTCCTTCCAATTG
>DEQC01000041.1:2300-2610 GCA_002359055.1 Flavobacteriales bacterium UBA3376
CATCATCTTGCTGAAAAAAATCATAGATACCCAAAACCAAAGGATCTTCAGGCCCTACCACTACCATCTGAATTTCATGGGTCAAAACAGCAGTTTTTATCGCTTCGAAATCATTCACTGATATAGGTAAATTCACTGCAATTTGGGCTGTTCCGGCATTACCAGGAGCCACAAATAGCTTGTCGCATTTTGCACTTTGTTTCATCTTCCAGGCAAAGGTGTGTTCTCTCCCACCCGATCCTAATACTAAAATATTCATAACGCTGTGTTCAAATTTGATTACAAAAATACGTTTTTAAGCCGAATATTT
>DEQC01000040.1 GCA_002359055.1 Flavobacteriales bacterium UBA3376
CATCAAATTCTTCAAGATGTAACTCTTTACAATTACGAAAAAGCTGCAAAGGAAATTTTGTACGAAAGAAAATCGTTTTTATATCCACCGTATTTAAGGATAATTCAAATCACATTTAAACATGCAAAAGTCGATAGAGTCGATAAGGTCTCAAGAAAATTTGTCGATTTGTTAAGGCCATATTTGGACGAAAAATATTTGTTAGGCCCCGAAGAGCCTGCGATAGGAAGGATTAGAAATCAATACATCCGAAATGTTTTGATAAAAATTCCAATGAACACTTCACCTAAAAAAGTAAAAGATTATTTGAACAAATGCATAGAAAGTTTACATACGGTTTCAGCTTTTCGTTCGGTAAAAATCGATATAGATGTAGATCCTTTATAAAACAAACATTTCCAAGAAGTTACTCTTGGAAATGTTTGAGTAAATTGTTGAAAGTTAATTAATTGTCTTTTAAAAACTGTCTCAACACATATTGAAGAATTCCTTCGTTTTGATAATATTCAATTTCAATTGGAGAATCGAGTCTCGCAACAACTTCGAAGTTAACTTCAGTTCCATCTTCTTTTTTAGCATTAACTTTCAGTCTTTTAGAAGTTGTAAGTCCTTCAGCAATTCCTGAAATACTGATTTCTTCTCTTCCTGTCAATCCATAAGTTGCTGCACTCTCACCTGCTAAATATTGCAATGGAAGCACTCCCATCATGATTAAGTTGCTTCTGTGAATTCGCTCGTAGCTCTCAGCGATTACAGCTTTTACACCGAGCATGAAAGTTCCTTTAGCAGCCCAGTCACGTGAAGATCCGCTACCGTATTCTTTTCCTGTTAAAATCACCAAAGGTGTACCATCAGCTTTGTATTTTTTAGCCGCTTGATAAACAGACATTTCTTCACCTGTTGGAAGATAAGTTGTATAACCACCTTCTTTGGTTGCCAATTGGTTTTTGATTCTAACGTTTGCAAAAGTACCTCTCAACATGACTTCGTGATTTCCTCTTCTCGAACCATAACTGTTGAAAAACTTCCTTTCAACACCTTTCGATAATAAATATTGACCAGCTTCTGAACTTTCTGAGAAAGAACCTGCAGGTGAGATATGGTCAGTTGTAATACTGTCGCCCAAGGCCAACAAAACTTTAGCTCCATCAATATCTCTCAAAGCTTTTGGTTGTTCTGAAATATCTTTGAAGAAAGGAATTTCTTTGATGTAAGTCGAATCATCTTCCCATTCGTAAATGATGTTTTGAGGAATTTCTAAATTCTTCCAAATTTCATTTCCTTCGAAGATTTCATCGTAATTTTTCTTAAAATCTTGTGGAGTAAGAACTGTTTTCATCAAAGACTTGATTTCTTCATCCGTAGGCCAAATGTCCTTAAGATAAACTTCTTTTCCATTTCTATCGTGTGTCAAAGGTTCAGTCGTCAAATCGATATCCACTCTACCAGCAATTGCAAAAGCAACTACTAACATTGGTGACATCAAGAAATTCATTTTGACTTGTGGATGAATTCTTGCTTCAAAGTTTCTGTTACCCGAAAGTACAGAAGTTAAAATCAAATCATTTTCATCGACTGCCTTAGCAATTTCTGGTGCCAATGGACCTGAATTTCCGATACAAGAAGTACATCCATAACCAACCAAGTGGAAGTCAAGCGCTTCTAAATCGTCCAATAAATCTGCTTTGATCAAATAATCTGTTACCACTTTAGAACCTGGAGCTAAGGAAGTTTTAACCCAAGGTTTTACGTCAATACCTTTTTCTCTTGCTTTTCTTGCGACCAATCCCGCACCTATCATTACATGTGGATTCGAAGTATTGGTACATGAAGTAATCGCTGCAATGGCAATCGCTCCATCAGACAACATATATTTTTGATTGTCTCTCGAAATCCAAACAGTTTTTAGACCATTTTCTACTTTGGATTCGATTCCTACATCAGGTGCAGGTTGTTTTGGTTGTTCCAAAACTGAATTTCCACCCTCGGCCATCCATCTTTCGAGTTGTTTTTCTCTTTCGTGTGGCTCAATATAAGTTCTTCCAAATGTGGTATGTTCCAATTCGATGAACTTTTCTTTCAAATCTTTTAAAAGAATTTTGTCTTGAGGTCGCTTTGGTCCAGCAACTGTAGGTTGTACACTCGAAATATCGAGTTCAACTACATCTGTATATTCGATCAAATCCTCATTTTCTCTCCAAAGCATATTGGCTTTACAATAGTCCTCAACCAACTGAAGTTGTTCAGCACTTCGATTGGAACCTTTCATGTATTCCAATGTTTTATTGTCAATTGGGAAATAAGTAATCGTACAACCAAACTCCGGTGACATATTTCCTATTGTAGCTCGATCAGGCACTGATAAATTGTCCAAACCAGGACCGAAAACTTCGACAAACTTTCCTACGACTCCATATTCTCTCAAGACATTTGCTATGGTTAGAACCAAATCTGTAGCAGTTGTTCCTAAAGGCAATTCTCCTGTCAATTTAAGTCCGATGACTTCAGGAGCATTGAAATAAATAGGTTGCCCAAGTATAGCTGCTTCCGCTTCTATTCCACCTACTCCCCAAGCAACAACTCCAATTCCGTTGACCATAGGCGTATGGCTGTCCGTACCGACCAAAGTGTCAGGAATGGCATAACCATCACGAGCAATTACACCTTTGGATAGATATTCTAAATTTACTTGGTGACAAATTCCCATTCCCGGAGGAACTACACTGAAGTTTTCAAAAGAATTTTGAGCCCATTTCAAAAAGGTATATCGCTCTTTGTTTCGGGCATATTCCATTTCTATATTTTTCTGATATGCATATTGCGCAGCGAAATAATCAACCTGTACACTGTGGTCGATGACCAAATCAACGGGAATCAATGGGTTGATTTTGGAAGCATCTTTTCCTTTTCGTGCAACTTCTGACCTCAGTGCTGCAATGTCAACAACCGATGGGACACCGGTGAAATCCTGCATCAAAACTCTTGCAGGTTTAAAGGCGATATCTTTGTCACTTCCTTTGGAATCCCAATTCAATACGGTGTCCAAATGATTTTTGGTGACGCTGAAATCATCATAATTTCTGAGTACATTTTCCAGAAGAATTCGAATTGAAAAAGGCAAACGCTTGATGTTGTGACCTTGACTTTCGAGTTCTGGTAAACTGAAGTATTTTAATTCCCCAAAAGAAGTTTTTAAGTTTTTTTGAAGATTGTCGGTTAATTTTTTCATAATTGATAATTGATTGTGGTTAAATTAATGACTTATAAAGTTACAGATTATTTTTCTTGTTTTATTCTTGACTCAATTTATTTAACATGCTCTTAACATGATTGAGTTTTAATAATAAAAAACAATTTTTTATGGTAAAAGTTAATAAATAGTTGAAGATAATTGTAACTTTTTAGGATAAAAGATGACTGATAGCACAGAGTTAAATTAAAGATTGAAGCAAATTCAAAATAATTAGCAGCATGATTAAAATTCGTGATTTAAATAAATCTTACAAAATGGGTGCAAACTCACTTCATGTATTGAAAGGAATCAATTTGGATGTGAAGGAAGGCGAGTTTGTAGCGATTATGGGTGCCTCTGGTTCTGGGAAATCCACTTTATTAAATATCATTGGGATGTTGGACAATCACGATTCTGGTTTGTATGAATTGGATGGTGTGAGAATTGAAAATTTAAGCGAAAAGAAAGCAGCGAATTATCGAAATAAATTTTTAGGATTTATTTTTCAATCTTATAATTTAATTAGCTTTAAAAATGTTTTGGAAAATGTCGCTCTACCTTTGTATTATCAAAACGTAAGCCGAGGGAAGCGATCTGAAATGGCTATGCAATATATAGAAAGAGTAGGTTTGACAAATTGGGCACATCATTTACCCAATGAATTGTCAGGAGGACAAAAACAAAGAGTGGCCATAGCAAGAGCTTTGGCATCACGACCTAAATTATTGTTAGCGGATGAGCCGACGGGTGCTCTGGACTCTAAAACTTCAAAAGAAGTTATGCGTTTGATTCAAGAAATAAACAATGAAGGAAAAACTATTTTGATGGTAACTCACGAAGATGAGGTGGCCAATATGTGTAAACGCATCGTGCGCTTGAAAGATGGTATGATCATGAGCGACGAATTGATAGATCAAGTAATCGTCTAAGTTATGTTTGATATAGATCGTTGGAAAGAGATTTGGGCTTCGATTTCGAGCAATAAATTAAGGACTTTATTATCGGGCTTCACTATTTCCTTGGCTTTATTTGTATTCATAGTCCTTTTTGGGATGGGCAACGGTTTGCAAAATGGATTCGAAAAAGAATTCTTTCAAGCAGGTGCATTGAATATGTATGTTTCGGGTACAAGAACTTCGGAAACTTATGCTGGATATCAAAAAGGCCGTCAAATTAATTTAAAAAATAGCGATTTAGATTATGTCGTAGAAAATTATACCGACAAATACGATTATATCAGTGGTGAATTCAATCAGATGATGACAGTTAAATTCGGTGGTGAATCCGGTAGTTATTCTTTGAAAGGCGTCAATAAAGATTATTTTCATTTGATCAATGTTGAATTGGACAAAGGAAGGTTTTTGTCCGATGATGATTTGAAGTCGCAAAGAAAAACAGCTGTTATTGGACGAATGGTGGTTAAAGATTTGGTCGGAAATAAAAATGTTTTAGGGCAATACATTAACATTGGTACAGGTATGTACGAAATTGTCGGTGTTTTCTCGAGTAAAACCAATGATGATAGAGAAGAGCGAATGATTTATGTTCCGATCTCTACTTTGCAAACGATTTATGGAACAGATGAAGTTCACAGTATAATTATTGCTCCTGAAGATGGTTCATCAAGAGCGTTGAAGGAGTTTTCAGATGAATTGAAAAGTGATTTAAAATCGAGGCACAATGTGAGTCCATCTGATCCTACGGGAATTAGAATTTGGGATGCAGCGGAACAAATGAGCAACACCAATGCATTTTTCTTTGTTTTGTCCATCATAGTATTTGTCATCGGTGGTGGAAGTTTAATCGCCGGAATTGTAAGTATTGGAAACATTATGGTTTTCAGTGTCAAAGAACGAACAAAAGAAATTGGAATTAGAAAAGCATTGGGTGCAACTCCATTTCATATTATTTCACTGATCATGCAAGAAGCTATTGTTATTACACTTTTGTTTGGAGTGATTGGGATTGTATCCGCGACTTTATTGGTAGAGAATATCAACGAAAGTTTGGTGGATTATTTTATTTATAATCCAGGAGTGAGTACAGCTTCTTTGGTTTTGGCTTGTGTGGTATTGTTTGTAGCTGGATTTTTGGCAGGATTTATTCCTGCACGATTCGCTGCTAAAATTAAACCAATTGATGCGTTAAGAGACGAGGTGTAATGAGAAAGTTGTTGATTTTTAATAGAGATGCTTGGGCTGAAGTTTATGCAGCGATTCGCAAAAATAAAATGCGAACTGCATTGACTATGATTGGTGTGGCTTGGGGAATGTTTTTGTTTGTTGCACTTTTGGGAGCTTCAAGAGGAGTTCAAAATGGATTTGATAAAATTTTCGCAAATTCAGCCACAAACAGTTTGTTTGTTTGGATGCAACAAACGGCGATTCCTTTTGAAGGTTATCAGAGAGGAAGAACTTTGGAATTGAAAGTCGATGATATAGAAGCAATAAAAGCTGAATTTCCACAAATTCAAATGATTGCTCCAAGAAGTCAAGAAGGAAATGTGTTGGTCCAATACAAAGGGAAATATTCAAATTTTTCAGTTTCAGGAGATTATCCCGTTCAAAATGAAATGTTTAAAAAACCTATTATCAGAGGTAGGTTTATCGATGAAGAAGATATAAAATACGGAAAGAAAGTTTGTGTGCTCGGTTTAGATGTTCAGAAAGAAATTTTTCCTGATGATGTGGATCCGATAGGAGAAATGGTTCAAATAGGTTCAAGTATGTACACTGTGGTTGGAGTTTATACACAAGGAGCAATCAGTTTTGGTAGGAGCAATGAAATTCATATTCCATTCACCACTTTCCAAAGAGTGTATAACCGACAAGGATTGGTCAATTATGTTGTGATCAATGCCAAAGATGATGTGAATATAGTTGATTTTGAAGGCAGAGTAAAAGATTTCTTAAAACATAGAAAACGCGTTCATCCGGACGATACACAAGCGGTGGGTGGGTTTAATTTAGGTCAACATTTGGATCAAATGTTTTCTTTTATGGATGGTTTGCAATTATTAGCAATAGTGGTAGGCGCTTTGACATTATTTTCTGGAGTGATTGCGATTGCAAGTATATTGCTCATCACAGTGTCAGAAAGAACAAAAGAATTTGGAATAAGGCGAGCTTTGGGTGCAGTACCTGGCCAAATTCGTTCACAGATTTTATTAGAATCAATTGTTTTGACGTTGATAGCGGGTTTGTCTGGCATCACTGGAGCGACTTTTGTTTTGATGATTATCAATGAATATGTAATCGCTGGAAAAGAAGATGTATTTCCATTTATAAATGCATCGGTTGATGTAACAACTTTAACAATTGCACTACTAATTATGATAATAATGGCTATGCTTGCTGGATTATTGCCAGCGCAACGTGCGATTTCTATTAAACCCATAGATGCTTTAAGAGACGAATAGTTTATATAGTTAAAATTATGAAAAAAGGACTGAAAATATTTTTAATACTGTTGTTTATATTGGCTGTATCAGCGGCATTCATTTATATGTATCAAACAAGTTCGAAAGAAAATTCGAAATTTGAAACTGTAAAGGTTGAAGTTCGAGACATCTCTACGAAAGCTGTTGCAACTGGTGCGGTAAAACCTCGTGAAGTAATTGAAATCAAACCCAATATTTCTGGAGTTATTTCTGAAATCCATGTAAAAGAAGGGCAGACGGTCGATGAAGGTGCTTTGATAGCGACTTTGAGAGTGATTCCTAATGTTCAAAGCTTAAATGCAGCTCAACAGCAGATTAATGCAGCTCAAATCAGATTGAATAATGAGGAAATTCAATACAATAGAAGTAAATCACTTTTTGATCAAGGGGTTATCCCAAAGCAAGAATTTGACAATGCAGAAATGAGTTATCAATTGGCCAAACAAAGTTTGAGAGAAGCACAAAGCAGCTATCAAATCGCTCAATCAGGAATTGCGCCAGGTTTGGAAAAATATGCAACTATTCAGATCAGAGCTACGATTTCGGGTATGATTTTGTCTATTCCAGTTGAAATTGGAAATACGGTTCAGGAAATCAATAATTTCAGTGTTGGTACTACGATTGCAACTATGGCTGATGTGAATCAAATGATATTTGAAGGAATGGTCGATGAGGCAGATGTGGGTAAATTGGAGGAAGGAATGCCTTTGTCAATTTCCATTGGAGCGCTTCCTGATCAAAGATTTGAAGGAATTTTAAATTTTATTTCACCTTCTGGAGTAGAAAACAATGGAATTGTTGAGTTTGAAATCAAAGCAGATGTGAATTTAAAAGATGATGTATTTTTAAGAGCAAATTATAGTGCAAATGCTGAAGTAATTTTGTCTGAGGCCAAAAACGTTTTGACGCTCGAATCGGCTCACATTCGATATGATGATAATGGCGATGCTTATGTTGAAGTTTTGAAGCCGGGAACTGAAAATTATGATCAACCAGTTTATTTGAAAAAGATAATTGAGATAGGATTGACCGATGGAGTTTACACAGAAATTAAAAGTGGTTTGACCGAAGGTGATGAAGTTAAAATTTTCAATACTGATTTAGAACAAAAATAGTTGTAAAATCGAGCAGAAAAGTTTGTTTATGAGGAGTTTGTAATCGGGTAATTTGTTAATTTTAAATAAGAAAGCCAGTTTTATACTGGCTTTTTCTATTTCTAAAAGTTAAAAATTTATTTTCTGTAAAATTATATTTGTACATTTGATAAAATGTAGTGCAACTAGCACTTAACAATTGAGAGTTTTTTGTAAAATTTAATTAACACAAAGTTAAACGTTATGAGACTAAGTTTAGTTTTCTTACCATTTTTGGTATTTATGTTTTCAGCATTTGTCAATGCACAATCACAACAATCACCCCCTATAAATAACGAAGGCTATATAGAAATTGATTTATCTAATTCTTTAGAAGGTAATAAAATAATCGATCGTATCTACTATTTAACTTTATACAGTCAAGAAGTAGAATTGCCAATAGAAGCTTTACAGTTTTTAGCATCCATTCAAGATGAGCCAGAATTTCACGACAAATTAACTTATCATAGAACGAAAATCTTAAAAGTGCTTTACAACGACCGAATTCATCCCAATGATAAAAAGTTCATTTGTAAACATTACATAGAAAATAGAGTAGATACTTCTTTAGAGCCTATTGTACCTTATTTTGAAACTTATATGAGAACGGGTTCTGTTGAGTAATTCGAGAAAATAAGGTTTTTTAATGTTATAAATAATAACTGAAAAATCTGAAATTTAGAATTAGCTCTAATTCAAGAGAAAATGTATTAATTAACACAACAAAATTTTGATTAAATGTTAAGAAATTTATTTATTATATTTTTACTGTTCTTGCTTGGAACGTCTAATGTCGTTTTGGGTCAAGGAACTGTAAATGTTACCAATGTGAATAGACAAGGGAATTTTTTTCTTTGTCAAAATTCTCCGGATCCAACTATTACAGTTGAAATGGTTACTTCAGACGGAAGTACAATAGTTGATGGAGATTTGGTCATTACAGATCCGTGTGGGTTTACTACATTGAAAGTTACAATAAGTAATCTTAGGTATTACAAACCTTCTGTAAACTGGGTTCATGGTTTCTTTTTTCCAGATGGAGAAAATATTACAGTCTCCAATGTCAATTTACCAGCGGGATGGATTCCAATGGATACTGTAACAGGAGCAAGTTGTTCTGTTGGTGAAACTGGAGGAGCTGGGTTTTATTTTGATGGTACAAGCAGTTCTACTTGTTGTTATGGTAATCCAAACTTTGATGGTGATCCGAGCAATAATTATGGAGATACTAATATGAGTTGTGATACTCCATTCAGTGTTCAATTTGACATGACATTTTGTAATAGTAAAGTTGAAACAGCCTTAACTGAATTTGTTTTGAAGGGGACTTCAGATGGAAATACAGGATGTTATGGGAATCCTGATTTAAATGAGAATCTTGTTTCTTTTTCACTTCAAACAGTAGCCAGTGAGATTCCTTTATTTACGGAACCTGCATGGAATCCTGAAGTAATCACTCAGTGTTTTGATGGAGGTTTAACCATGAATTACATTGCTGTTTTGGAAGCAGAATGTGGTACTGGTGATCATGTAACTTGGTGGGATGCTATGGAAGGTGGAAACTTGATAGGAACAGGTTCTCCTTTTATGTATGACCCTCCAGGAGATGCATGTCCAGGTGGACAAATCGTTTATGCTTCATGTTGTCCTGATGGTGAAGGTTGTGAAAGACAGCCAGTTACTATAAGTCACTGTTCACCGCCAATGGAAGCTCCGCTTTTTGATGAATTTGAAGCTTTGTGTCCAGGTGCAGAAAATCCATTGCCAAATATCTCTTTGGATGGAGCTACAGGAACTTGGTCGCCAGAGTTTGATCCGTACAACTCAGGAACTTATACATTTATGCCTGATCCAGGTCAGTGTGCGACTTTACCAGTTCAGGTTGATATAGAAATTTTACCATATGTAGAATTATCGTTCAATGAAGTAGGTGAGTTGTGTCAAAATTCGACTCCTCCGCCTTTGCCTGCTCCGAATGAAGGTTATAATGGAACTTGGTTCCCTGAAATTATAGATACGAGTACACCAGGTACTTATACATATACATTTACACCAGATGATGCTTGTGCATTAGATGCAACTATTGAGGTGGTTATCAATGAAGAAGTAGTCCCTGAGTTCAACAACTTACAAAATGTTTATTGTCAATTCGATGATGTGGCTGAATTGCCAAATTTATCTGACAATGGTTACAATGGAACTTGGTCGCCAGCGGTGATTGATTCCAGTACTCCAGGAACCTATACTTATACATTTACACCTGATGTACCTGATTGTTTCCAAGCATTTAGTGTGGATATTGTAATTGAAGAAACAATTATTCCGACATTTAATCCTGTTCCACCTTTGTGTCAATTTGAAACTGGAGCAGTGTTACCCTCTCCAATTGAAGGTGTTAACGGAACTTGGTTCCCTGCGACCATTGATACATCGACTCCAGGAATTTTTGAATACACTTTCACTCCAGAAGGTCAGTGTTCAGAAGCTGTAACAATCGAAATTGAAATTACAGAGGAAATTGTTCCTGAATTCAATTTACCGAATACATATTGTCAAGGAGAAGATCCAATTGCTTTAGAATCAATTTCGGACAACGGAGTGAACGGAATTTGGTTCCCAGCAACCATTGATACATCGACTCCTGGTACATTTACTTATACATTTACACCACAAGGTTCTTTGTGTGTCAATGAAATTAATTTAGTGGTTCAAATCCAAGAAACACCAAGCTTGAACACGTTGCCAGCTCAATTCCTGTGCGATGAGGACTTCGATGGTATTTATGAAACCAATTTAAATGATTTGAGTCCGAGTTTAGGTGGTGGAACAAACGTGAATTATACTTATTATGCGTCTATGGCAGACCTCAATAGTGGTATATCTATTCCAGGTGGCCAATTGAACAATTATCAATTCGACGCTTTGCCAGCAACGATTTATGTAGTTGGTACTTCATTGCATGGATGTGAATCTCAAGCTGTTCCAATAGTGTTTAACGAAGCTGATAGTGTTCAACACAACCCAGGACCATTTACTCCTTTGGATTTTTGTCCTGAAGATGCAGTTGATATCACTCAATATGAAGCTATGATCAGTTCAGCTATGGGTGTTGATTTTGAATATTATCCAACATTTAATGATGCGAGAAATCAAACATCTATGATTACTGATCCAGAAAGTTTTGTTCCGGGAAATAATCAAAACTCAGTTTTTGTGAGATTGAATGCTGCAGCTGCTTGTTCGGCTATAGTTGAATTACAACTGAACAAATTGCCATCGCCAGTCTTAGAATTAGTGAATCAAGCAGTGATTTGTCCAGATACAGATTTAGAAGTTACTGCAACATCTGATATGGATAACGTAACTTTTGTTTGGACTTTACCTGATGGTTCAGAATGGAATGGTGCCAGTCAAGTGATAACTGAAGCAGGTACTTATTCTGTGACTGCATACAGTGCAGACGGATGTAGAAGTGAAACAAGAACATTGACGGTTAAAAATCCAACTACACCAACGATAGTATCAGTTGATATTTCAGGAAGTTCAATTATTGTTGGAGCGAATAACAATGGAGAAGGACCGATGGAATATTCGTTGGATGGTGTGTTCTGGCAATCCAACAATAGGTTTGATAACTTGATTCCAGGTGAAACTTATATGGTTTATGTAAGATCTTCGGGTTGTATGGTAACCAGTTATGAAGTAACCGTTATTTTCTTCCCTAATTTCTTATCGCCAAATGATGATGGTGTAAATGATACTTGGGCAATCAGAGGAATAGAATCTGACTCAGGTGCAACCATCAAAATATTTGACCGATATGGAAAAATATTTGTCGATACCGTTTTCCAAGGCGAATATGAATGGAATGGAAAATACATGGGAAGAAGCGTAGCTTCAGGTGATTATTGGTATATCATCAACGTTCCAGGAGATGGAGTAGTGCCAGATAGGAAATTTACTGGTCATGTCACAGTTAGAAATCAATAGTATTTAATTTATTTATATAAAACTGAAAGGGACTTATGAAAATGAGTCCCTTTTAAAATTAATTGATGAGATTGTTCTTTTGAAAATATCAATTGTAATTAAGAATAATTTTAACAATTTTAAGCGAAGAATATGCTCGATTTGAAAATTTATAAACTATTATTTATATCGTATTCAATATGAACAAGGTATAAAATCAACAGCTTCGGATATGCAAAGCATATTTTCAGAAATTAGCTTCAATAGGCTGATGTAATGAATTTAGGAATAAAATAATTTTATTTTTATGAAAAAATATTTGTAGATTCGAACCTATATTTAATTCTGATCAAAATTTATAGTTAAATCAAGGTTAAGAGTTGTATAATTTTCAAGACATTTATAAATCATAAGTATTCGTTTGGGTATAATATATAAAACGTTTGTTCGTTAGAAAAGAGAGATAACACACACATGAGAAAAAAATTATTGACAATAGTTCTTGTTTTTATTACTTTACCAATATTGGCTCAAGAGGGTTTACCGTTTTACAATCATTATTTAGTAAGTGACAATTATCTAATCAACCCATCCTATGCGGGTGTTGATCCTGAAGTTTTGAGTGTAAGTGCAACTTATAGAAATCAGTGGGCAGATTTGCCTGAAAGCCCAAATACTCAAACCATTAGTGCACACGCAACTGTTATTGATCGATTGGCTTTTGGTTTATATGTCTTTAAAGATGAAAACGGATTGTCAAGTTTACAAGGTATAAATCTATCCGCTGCTTATCATATTCCTATCAATTCAAGACGTGATTTGAGATGGAACGAAAAAGAGGATATTTTTTCTTTCGGTTTGTCCTACAATAACTTCCAACAATCGCTCGATAGAGATAGAGTTATAGTTGCTGATCCAACTGATCCAACTTTGGACGATCCAAATTACAGTTTAGGTTATTTCAACCTGGGAATTTCTTTTAAATATGCCGGAGCATTTGGAGGAATCTCAGTTTTAGATATTCCATTGAGAGAAAATGAAGCGGTTGCCAATGGTATCGAACCTTTGCCTTCGCAATATTTCTTTTTGTTGGGATACAATATTTACCTCAATGAAGGAGTGATTATTTCACCTTCAATGACCATGAATTTGAATTCGAATTCTACGAGAAGATTTGATTTGAATTTGATGTCTCACATTGCTTTTGGCGATAGACAACAAGGTTTGGATTTAGGTGTTTCTTATAGACAAGACATCGATAAAAACGGAGCACAAGGATTAAATGTTTCTCCGATAGTGAAATTGAAAATCGGAGAATTGAGAATTGGAATGGCTTACGATATCGGTCTTTCGGACATAGCTAAAGAAGCTGGAAACGGTGTACTTTTTAGCTTGGGATACAACTTTGGAAATCCATTCAAACCGGATTTTAGATAATCGATAAGAATATCTAACGATTAAAAAGCTTATTTATTTTCGTTCTAAATAATAATAATAAAAATCATATTGTTATTTTATAAAATTTATTAGCTTGCAGCGATAAAATATAAACAATATGAAAAAATTACTTTTAGCATCAGCAATTTTATTTTCTGGGATTGCATTTACATCATGTAGTGATGACGATGATGTAATAGTTACAGAACAAAACGAACTAGTAGGAACTTGGAAAGCTGAATTTTTGACTTATCAATTTGGTGGTCACGGAGGAACTTATCCTTATGATCATGAAATTTTCAAACAAGGTTGTGCAACAGATTATTTGACAATCAATAGCGACCAAACAGCTGTATTAGTTGAAAATAATAGAGTAGAAGAGGATTGTATAGATGAATCAAAAGATGGAACTTGGACCGATCAAACGATTACTTTAAATGGTGATGATGTACGTACAATTTCTTCTGTAAATTCAGATACATTAGTTTTAGTATATCCATTGACTATGATGGGTGCAACTGTTGACGTAACTGTTGAATATTCAAGACAATAATTCATGAATTCTGCTCAATTAATCGGTTCTTGGAAAGCCGAAACGCTTAGTTATCAGTTTGGTGATCACAAAGGAACTTATCCTTTTGACCATGAATATTTGAAACAAGGCTGTAAAACGGACATTTTGGTTATCAATGATGATTTTACAGTTGCTTTGCACGAAAACAATAGAGTTGAAGACCAATGCAAAGATTTTATTACCCAAGGAAAAGTAGAAGATGAAATTATCGTTTTCGATAATCATCAACGATTAATTGACAATGTAGATGACTCTAAATTGTTATTGAAATACCCATTGACCATGATGGGACAAACCATTGAAGTGACAGTTGAGTATTCTAAACAATAAAAGAAATTTAGATAAATAAAAAAGGGTCGATTTTTCGACCCTTTTTTTGTTCTTCCAATTGAAATTATTGAACAATTAATCTTTCTATCGATTTTGAATGCTCTGTAATGAATTCCAAAATATAAACTCCTTTCTTCATTTCTGTAGAGAAGTTGTTGGTTCCACTATTTACTTTATAAGTTTGAATCAATCTTCCATTCAAATCATAAACGTTCAAAGTAGCAGCTGTAGTTGAATTTACATTGAACGAATGTTTTGCTGGATTTGGATAGATTTCAAACTTGTTTTTCTCTAAATCAACTGTATTCATCAATCCACATTCGATGTATGGATCATAACTAACTTCACCCAAAGTACTGTCATCTGGATTATGGAAAATTACTCCTTCAACATCATCTATAGTAACTTCTTGTCCTTCGATCCAACAGTTGTGAAGCGCCATAATATCATTCGGAGTATTGTTGTAAATCGCATAAATTTCTCCACCATTTCCATTTTCACTGAAAATATTCATTCCAGGATTTTCATCATCAGGATTATTACTTCCGAAATTCGCTTGAGCAGTTCCTTGTAAAGTAACTCCCCATAAATTTCTTCGGATTTCATTGCCATGAACTTGAACCATATTTGTGTTGAATAAATTAATTCCACTTCCACCCAACATAGGATCTCCTTCTGTATCATTGTCTTCAATGATATTGTCTGAAATTGTTCCAGATGAATTTCCTAAAACTGCGATTCCAAATCTGTTGTCTCTAACCTCGTTTCCAGAAATTAAAACATTGTTTTCTACACCTAACAAACTCGAAACTGAAATTCCACCCACTCGAGTCAAATCTCTATCTCCGATTACAACATTGTTGATGACTTTGGTCAAATTTCCTGATCCACTTGGTCCCATATTGATTTGAGGAGCATTTGCATTGGATTGGTTATTTCCTTCAAAGTAGTTGCCTTCAATAGTCGCTGCTGCAGAAGTGTTCGCACCTGAAGCTAATGCAGCTCTTTCATTGAATTTAAAAACAGAATTCATAATGATTGGGCTACTGTTCGAAAAAGAAATAGCACCTCCTGTAGAAACACCTGCGCTTTGATAAGAAACCTCACAGTCGTACATCTCGAAGTCATACGTCAAAACTCTTAAACCTCCACCATAAGTGATAGTAGTGTTTTTAAAATAAACACTTGAAGTATTTCTGAACATAAATCCTCCGAAAGGTCTTTCTGGATCGACAGCAGTAATGATGATTTCATCAGCATCAGAAGTAAAACCACCTTCGATTTCGATTTCTATATCTTCTTCAATTTTTAAGGTAAGATTTTCGTCCAAAACCAATGCATCGTTCTCCATGATAAGAATATCTTCCAACAAAGTGTATTCGTTACCATCAACGGTAATCGTACTCGGTGACATATTTGCAATGTCATCCAAAGAAAGTACTACTCCAGTATTTGGGCTGGTAAACTGAGCTTGGGAAAAGCAAAATACCAAAAGTAGAACAGCAGTAAATAAATTTTTCATCATTTTTTTGTTTTAATTTTGTTAAGTTGCAATTTATGATAAATTAACGAAATTTGTTTCAGATCTGAGATTTGATATTAAATAAATTGTAATAGTACACTTATGTTGACAAAGAAAACAAAATATGGTTTGAAGGCGATGAGTTATTTGGCTAAACATGATGATGAAGCGCCAATTCTGATTTCTGAAATTTCAACAGCTGAAAAAATTCCATTGAAATTTTTGGAAGGAATTTTATTGGAGCTTAAGAAAAGTGGATTTTTAGATTCAAAGAAAGGTAAGGGAGGTGGTTATTATCTCAATGTTGAAGCAAATAAAATAAACATTGCTACCATCATTCGAGTATTGGAAGGTCCTATAGCATTGTTGCCTTGCGTGAGCTTGAATTACTATAAAAAATGTGAAGATTGTGTGGATGAAGAAACTTGCTCTCTCAATAGAATTATGGTACAAGTAAGGGATCAGACCCTCAAGGTTTTAGAAAATCAAACTTTAGAAGATCTCATCTAAAGTTTTTTTAACATAATACTATACTTAATCAGTAGACTTTTGTATATTTGTGCAATAAAGGCTCTAAACCTTTCAGATTTAGGAATAAAATTTAGTCTTAATTCAGTTTAAGATTATTTGTGTGTTAGTTATTTAACCTCATAGTTGTACTCTCTACTGTGAGGTTTTTTTATTGATTTTTGATAAGTTCTTCCGCTTGGCTCAGAGCAGTTTCAGTAATATCCGATCCACTGATTAACTCAGCAATCTCACGTATTCTTTGCACTTCCGAAAGTTCAATCACCTCAGTAAGTGTTTTTACTGAAGTCGTTTTCTTCTGAACTCTGAAATGTTGATTTGCCTTTGCTGCCACTTGTGGTAAGTGAGTAATGCTGATGAGCTGAATGTTTTTTGACATTTCTTTCATCATATTTCCTACCTCATTTGCAACCTTTCCGGAAACTCCAGTGTCGATTTCATCGAGTATCAAAGTTGGTAATTCTAACTTTCCAGCCAAAGATTTTTTAACTGCAAGCATAAGTCTTGATCGTTCTCCACCTGAAATTGCTTTGCCTAAAGGTTGAAGTTTCATCCCTTTATTGGCACTGAATAAAAATTCGATTTCATCCTTTCCATTGGGACTAAATTCTTTTCTTGGTTTTAATTCAAATTTTAGTGAAGAATTTTCCATTCCTAATTTTGAAAGCGAATCCAATAATTCTTTTTCAACGATAGGAATTGATTTTTTTCTTTGGGCTGAAATTTTCTGAGCGAATTTTTCTAAATCCTTTTCAGATTCTTCTATTTGTTGATTCAAACCATCTATTTTATCTTTCAGCTGATGCAAATCAAATTCATCTTCGCCCAATTGTTCTTTAATTTCAATCAACTCATCGATGGTGTTGACTTTGTGTTTGGTGAGTAAATCATGAATTAAATTGATTCTTTCATTCAATTCATTGAGTTTTTCAGGATTTGCTTCCAAAGTATCCAATTTATAACTCATTTCATTTTTCAAATCATTCAACTCGATTTGAACCGAATTCATACGATTTTGAAAATCTTCAAACTCTTTTCCAAAGCCAGATATCTTTGACAATTGACCAATGCTTTCATTCAAATGCGATAAAATCCCGATTTCTGGAGAATCGAGTTTATTGATGATTTCACTTAGGTTCAATTGGATTTCTTCAATATTTTCTAATTCGCTAAACTCTTTTTCCAAAGCATCCAATTCATCGGATTTTAAGTTGGCATGCAAGAGTTCTTCCAACAAAAATTGTTTATAATCAGCTTCTTTTTCCTTTTGAGAAAATCTTTCTTTCAACGATTTCAATTCGGACTTTTGTTTGTTCCAAATGTTGTAAAGCTTTTGATAGGTTTTGATTTCGTCGAGCTGAGAAGAATAAGCATCTAAGATTTGTAATTGGTAATTATTGTCCAACAAATCTTGGGTATTGAATTGTGAATGTATATCGATTAGAAAATCACCAAAAGTTTTTAGACGCGAAAGTGTGACAGGTGTATCATTGATAAAAGCACGAGATTTTCCACTTGGTAATAATTCCCTTCTGAAAATACTTTCATCTTCATAGTCCAGTTCAAATTCTTCGAAAAAAGAATTTAAATTAAGTTTTGACACATCAAAATGTGCTTCAATGATGCATTTTTTGGAACTATCATTGAGCTGTTGCAAATCTGCTCTTTCACCTAGAATCAATTTAAGTGCTCCTAATAAAATAGATTTTCCAGCACCTGTTTCACCAGTAATTATCGTTAAACCTTTATTAAACTCAAGGTTTAAATCATCGATAATAGCAAAATTTTTAACCGATAGTCGGGTGATCATTATTTTTTCATATTATTCCAAATTGAACTATTGGTAGGTGACAAATAATTTAAAATTTCTTTGACCTTTACGATATCTACTGAGGACATCATCCCACCACTGAAAATTTGTCCTATTTCATCTTTCTTCGCCATGAAGAAGATATCCAATGGATAGAACAAAGCGTAGTTTCCTCTTTGGTAAAATTCTAAAGTCGCCAGCGCATTTCCAATTGTATTTTTTGCACGTGTTTCATTGTCGCTCATTTGGTCCAAACCTACTCTGTGGTATTGGTAATATATATTTCTTAAGGTCTTATTGGTAGGCCTTAAAACATTATTGATCAATGATGCACGGGCTTTATTTCCTTCGATTTCATTCCAACCTGCAAAATTACTACTCGCAGAATTGTTGGCAATGGTTTGACTGATGGTAAAATATTTAGTTCCACCTTCGATTTGATAAGTATCTGCATCCATACCCAAGATGTAATAGATATAAAATGCAATCACATCTGTAAGGTTTTTATTGCTGAAAGTCCTCGGATTGAATATCAATTCTTCAGATTCAGTATAAGTGAAATCAAAGTTTGAATCGATGAAATTCAAAATCGGACTGTGGTAAGTCGAATTAAACACAGGTCTTCTCGATTGTATTTGAAGACTTGCATTGAAACGGTTTCCATCTCTATTTCTAATGATTATAATAAAGTTAGCTTCTATTTTTTCATGAACTTTATAACGATTGTCTGTCCATTTTGTGGTATTGATAAAATCGGTCAAAGATCTTTCCAATGTTTGGAAAACAGATACATTTGATCCTTGCACTTGAGAATAATCAACGGTTACTCTCGCCATAAATTCTTGTGCAAAACTTGGAATTGAAAATATTACACAAATTAATAACGCTATCAATTTCTTCATAAATCGTAATTTTCTATGATAAAGTTAAGAATATCTTTTGCAACTTCTGATTTCTCCTTCGCATCAAATTGCAAAATCTCATTTTTCTTAGATATTATACTAACTTTATTGGTGTCTTTTTGGAAGCCTGCTTCTTTGTCTTGCAATGAATTAAGAACGATGAAATCAAGATTCTTTTTATGTAATTTTCCAGTTGCATTTTCGATTTCATTTTGAGTTTCTAATGCAAAACCTACCAGAATTTGATTTTGTTTCATTTGACCTAATCCTTGTAAAATATCAGGATTTTTCACCAAATCAATTCGCATATCATCATCGTTCTTTTTGATTTTTTGTTCTGCCATAGTTGCAGGTCGATAATCTGCAACGGCGGCTGACATAATTACTATATCAGCATTTTCATAATTATCTTCCATGGCTTTTTTCATTTCTAAAGCCGATAAAACATTGATTCTTTCCAAACCAACTCCATCGGTTGAAATATTTGAAGGACCACAAACGAGTTTAACATTGGCGCCTAAGTCTGCTGCTGATTTAGCGATTTCAATTCCCATTTTACCCGAAGAAAAGTTACCAATAAATCTTACTGGATCAATTTTCTCATAAGTAGGTCCTGCCGAAACCAAAACATTTTTCCCATACAAAGGAGCAGTTTTCAGCAGTTGATTTTCTATAAATTGAACGATGTTTTCTGGCTCAGCCATTCTTCCTTCACCTGAAAGTCCACTGGCCAATTCACCACTTTCTGCCGGAATAATGATATTGCCAAAAGAAGCCAATTTATCTAAATTAATTTTTGTGCTTGGATGTTTGTACATATCCAAATCCATGGCAGGAGCAACAAAAACAGGACATTTGGCCGATAGATAAGTCGCAAGAACTAAATTGTCAACTTCTCCATCAGACATTTTTGACATAGTATTGGCAGTTGCTGGTGCAATGATCATATAGTCTGCCCATAGACCTAATTCGACATGATTGTTCCAATCTCCTTTGTCATTGTAAAATTCCCATTCTACTGAATTTTTTGAAAGTGTTGCCAAGGTAAGAGGTGTAACGAATTCAAGTGCATCAGGAGTAGTGATTACTTTTACATCAGCCCCTTTTTTGATCAATAAGCGAACCAAAAAAGCAGCCTTATAGGCTGCTATGCCCGCTGTCACGGCCAACAATATTTTCTTTCGGTTCAGTATAGACATCTGTCTTTTATTCTTTAATTATCTTCCTCTGGTTTTCTGTAGTAAGTACCACCTTCTTTCCATTCTTTGATGGCAATTGCAGTTGGTTTAGGAAGACGTTCGTAGAATTTAGAAACTTCGATTTGTTCACGATTTTCAAACACTTCTTCCAATGAATCTGAATGGGTAGCGAATTCATCTAATTTCTGCAACAATTCAGTTTTCATTTCTTGACCAATTTGTTCAGCACGTTTACCCATAATTACAATGGCTTCGTAAATGTTGCCAGTTTTTTCTTCAATTTTACTCCTGTCGTAAGTTTGAGTGGTGTTTGGTGCGTCGATTTCTTTGAAATTCATATCTATTAATTATAATTAATTCAACAATAATTTGGTTAGTTATTTCTTGCTTCGTTTTTAGCCAATTGTTCTTTATGCTTCTGCATATCTTTGTTCAACTCTTCGTAAATCTTATCAGCTTCACTTTTGAATTCAGAATTTGGAAAATCCTTCATGAACAAACGATATTGAGTCATCGCATTGTTAAGCCTAAGTTCTTTGGCATCGATTCGGCTATAATTTACTGCCAATTCATATTTGGAACGCAGTGAATACATCATTACTTCTTCTCTGAATGTAGTGTCTGGATAATCATCGAGCATATTGTCAAATGCAATTCCAGCCGCTCTGTAATTCAGGGTTTTGTAATAAATTTTCGCGATTTCAAAAGCTTTTTTCTCTAATTTATGTCGCAATTCATCGATGTATTTGTTGGCTTCTTCTACTTTAGGTGAATTTGGATAGGCATTGATAAATGATTGTAATTCATCAATGGCATTGTACGTACTACTTTGGTCACGGTTGTAAACAGGTGAGTGGGTGTAATACGAATAAGCCGAACGAAAAGCTGCGTCTTCAGCTCTTGGATCTGCAGGATAAGTTAAATAAAATGATTTGAATTGATGAGCAGCCAAGCGATAGTTTCTGTCTTGGAAGTTTGCATCGGCTTGTTTATAAGCGATGTCAGGACCTTGTTCTGTTCCTGCAAAAGCGACCATGATTTTTGAATAAAGGTCGATTGCATTGGCCCATTTTCCTTCTTCATAAAATTCATCGGCTACTTGTAGGATGAAATCTTTGTCAGAACTCTTTAAAGCCTGTTCCATACGCTTGTTACACGATATCAATACCGTTAAAACAAATAATAAAATTCCTGCTCTTTTTAACATTGTGCAAATATATGAAATTATTTGGCACAAACTTAAGACAAATGTGAGTGCCAAATTGTTAAGGAATTAAAAAAATTAAGCTTCGCTATAAGTGGATATGTCTCTATCGAATAAATACATACCGCCTTTGTCATCACCTATAAGTTTCAACTTGTCCAAAATCGTTCTTGCCAATCTTTCTTCTTCGATTTGTTCAGCTACATACCATTGCAAAAAGTTGTGAGTGGTATAATCCTTTTCTTTTAGAGTTAAATCTACGATTTGATTGATTTGCTCAGAAACTTCGATTTCATGTTGTAACAACATTTCAAATAATTCGTGAAGATCTTTATAATCGTGTTTTGGCTCAGTTAAAGCTGGAATTTTTGCAGCACCACCTCTTTCATTGATGAATCGAATGAGTTTCAACATATGCATTCTCTCTTCGTCCGAATGTGCATATAAAAATTCTGAAACTCCTTCAAGTCCTTTGGTTTCTGCCCATGAAGCCATTGCTAAATAAACTTGAGAAGCAGAGGCTTCTGCTTCGACTTGTTGGTTCAATGCTTCTAAAATATTTTGTTTGATCATAACTTTTAAATTAATTGGCCTAAAAGGCTGTTGATTTTATTGGATAAATTTTCTGTTGCTGGAACTAAAGGTAATCGAGTAAAAGGTTGACAGATGTTACGGTGACTCAATAAAGATTTGATGCCGCAAGGATTTCCTTCGTCGTAAATCGCTCTTGTCAAATCCATAATTTCATAATGAATCGCATAGGCCTCATCAACTTTTCTGTCCAAACCTAATTGAATCATCTGAGTGTATTGTTCAGGAATTCCTTGAGCAATCACTGAGATAACTCCACTTCCTCCAGCCAATGTCATAGGTAAACCAAATTCATCATCTCCAGAAATTACCATAAATCCACTGGGTTTGTCCTTTAAAATTTCTGTGCTCTGCAAGAAATTGGGTGAAGCTTCTTTGATAGCGATTATATTATCGAAATCATGAGCCAATCGTAAGGTGGTTTCAGAATTGATGTTCGAACCAGTTCTACTTGGAACATTGTACAAAATTATATTGGCATCCGTATTTTGAGCCAATGTTTTGTAGTGCTGATAAAGCCCTTCTTGAGTGGGTCTGTTGTAGGCAGGGGAGGCCGATAAAATAGCGAAATAATCGTCTAAATTTGCAGATTTAAATTCATCTTTTACCGCTTCAGTATTGTTTCCTCCGATTCCTAAAACCATAGGTAATCTCCCTGAATTGGCAGATTTAATTGCTTGTAAAATATCTGATTTTTCATCTTTTTTCAAAGTGGGTGTTTCAGCTGTGGTTCCTAAACAAACCAAATAGTCAACACCACCTTCTATGCTATGGTTTACTAATTTTTCTAAAGCTGCATAATCAACACTTCGATCCTCTTTAAATGGGGTGATCAATGCGATACCAGTACCTATCAATTCTTTCATTTTCAAATATTTTTCTAACAAACAAAGTTAGATAAAATACTTGATAGATTTAGCTTAGTAAACTTAATCTTGCAAATTTATTTTTTGATGATTTTTTCTGTTTTCCAAGCTGAGTTTTTAGTTTTTGTTCGTAAGAAATAAACATTACTTGGATAAGAATTGAAATCGATTTTTATTTTCTGTTGATTGGATTGAGTTTGATATAAAACCTTCCCACTTCTGTCTAAAACTTGAATTTCAATTGCTTCTAGTTTTGAATTATCAAAGGTTAAAAAGTCTTGCACTGGGTTGGGGTAGATTAGATTCTGCTTAACTGAAAAATCTGAAATCGACATGTTTTGTATGCTGAAACTAGCTCCCATGAAAATATCATTTGTTAGTATTAAATCTACAGAGCCATCTGAATTTTCAATTAATTCATAATCGAATTCCTCATTCCAAAGACATAGATATGCATCTCCATAGTGTTCATTCACTGGATCCTGACAGTTTTCTCCTGAAATTTCTAATACCTGAAATTGAATTCTATCTTCTTCAAATTCTACTTTTCCTTCAATTGATGCACAAATTTGTGTGTGAAAGAAAAGACCTTCACTGGTTTCAGAAAAACTTAGTTGAATATTATCAATATCAAATTCATCTCCACCATCTGGTGGTGTAAAGCCTAAACATTCATTTTCAAATGAATTTAACGTCCAAGTATTATTGATTATAGTCGAAGTATCGTCTTGGGCAATTGAAAATTGCATCCACAAAAAGCAAAAACTAAAACATAAAATTTTTCTCATGATATGTTATTTTGAATTTAATTAAAATAAATAATTGACTTTAAGCGATTTGGTCTAGCCCCCTATTAATCG
>DEQC01000077.1 GCA_002359055.1 Flavobacteriales bacterium UBA3376
AAACGGATAATCCGTTTATCTGAATTTGTTTTTCCATATATAATTCTTTAGAAGTTGAAACATAATCAACAGAGCACAGTTTAGAATGACAGCAAAATTAACAAGATTATATTCATTGGTTTGTAACCAATGTTACACATTGAATATTTCGGATAAACTATCTTTGAAAGAAAAGAACTTGAATTTGAGAATATTAACTTTGATTTTCTTAATCACCTTAGTTTCCTGTCAGCAAAATACACCTTGTGATAAAGATATTTCTATATTAAAAGACAAGGCTGATTCCATAGCTACCCTTTCGCAAAATGTTCTGTTACAAAATGTAGTCGGTGCAATACAAAAAGGCGGAACAGAATATGCCGTAGATTTCTGCCAAGTTGAAGCTATACCTATTACTGATTCATTATCAAAAGAAGTTCAGATGTATATTCAACGTATCACAGATAAAAACAGAAATCCCAAAAATAATTTCAAAACAAAAACCGATGGTTCTGTTTTTGATGAATTCAAAAGAAAAACTAAATTATCTGACACGTTGTTAATAGAAAAAGAAAAATATGTGTACTACAAGCGAATTAATATTGCGATGCCTACCTGCTTGAAGTGTCACGGAAATTTACAAGCTGATATAGAGGAGAAAACCTTACAAAAAATAAATACCTTCTACCCAAATGATAAAGCTATTGGTTATAGGTTGAATGACTTCAGAGGGTTGTGGAAGATAGAAATAAATAAATAATTTTTATAACTTTCTTCTTCCCTTCTTCTTCATTCGGTTGGAAAACTGTTCTTCCTCGTAATCCTCGCCCTGTGCATTAGGTAACAAGCTGAACAAGCCAATACCAAAATTAGGCGAATGCTCCTGTGAAAGAAACTCAAAAAGGTCTTTTGTTGATTGGTGGTCTATCGTGTTGGT
This sequence comes from Flavobacteriales bacterium UBA3376, assembly GCA_002359055.1. Lineage (GTDB taxonomy): Bacteria > Bacteroidota > Bacteroidia > Flavobacteriales > Weeksellaceae > Moheibacter. Next base: position 917 of record DEQC01000077.1, read on the forward strand.
ATAGGAAACAGAGTTATCCTGTATTTTCAATTCGGGTTTATTTCCGTTATTCCACCAATCATTGAATACATTAGCCGAAAGATTTCTGTCTATTTGTGAGCCGTCCCAAACGGTTCGACTTTCGTGGTCAATAAAGGTCATACCGTAAATTCGTCCTTCACTATTACGTCTTACAACTGTATTAATACCCTGCTCGGTCAACTGCTTTTTAAAATCTGTTTCTTTGCTTGTGGTATGTATGGCAAACTCCACTATATTTTCAGGACAGACCTTACTAGCATGGTTTTCATTTTCTCGTTTGATTGTTCAAAGTGTTTTTGCAGTTGTGTTACTCCTGCATCTTTTAGAAATGAAACAAATAGTTTAAACAGATTTTGTAGCGCCTTCGCATTGATTTTACGAAAGTCGGCTATGGAATGGTAATTGGGATGCAGTCCCTGCAACAACCATTGCAATTCTATATTTCGGATGGCTTCACGCTCAAGCTTTCTGCTGCTGCGAATGCCATTGAGGTAAGCATAAAGATAGAGTTTGAGAAATAAAGCATCACTAAAAGATGACCGACCTTCTTTCTTTTTATCCGAGGAAGTTAAAGAGCGAACGCCTAGTTGCTGAAGATCTAATTTATCTACAAAAGCATCTATAAATCGGACATCATTATCGGTAGCAATTGCAGCTTCTAAACTAGAGAATGTAAGTTGATGTCTGTCTAAACCATTGATTATAGGCATAAAACCGTGAATTATGAATACCTTATGAATTTATGAAATATTAACTATATTTGAAAGGAGTTTGTGTACTTTTTTCACAAACTGCCGTTAGGTGATATTTTATATAAAACACTATGACTTTAAATTCAATTAAGAATTTTTAAACTCTTTGGTTGTTAATCCTGTATGTTTTTTAAAGAAGCGACTTAGATAAGACACATCTTCATAATTTAAATTTTCTGAGATTTCTTTTAAAGTAAGATTGCTGTATAGCAAATAATGTTTAATGTCGGATATAATTTGCTTGTCGATCAATTCTTTTGGAGAAGCGCGCAAAACTTTATGCGTAACCTTATTTAGATAAGTTGTAGTGATATTCATTTTCGATGCATAAAACTGTACAGAACGTTCGGTGTCTTTGTACTCATTCAATAAATTTAGAAAGCGTATACCCAATATCCAACTTTGATTTCTTTTCGTATAAATTTCAACTACAGAAAGCTTTTCAAACTCAATATTTAAAGCTAAAAACAGCGTATAGATTGAAGATTTTAATAGCTCTATTTTATCGCGATTGTCAACTTGTGCACTTATCCATTCCAAAGAATCAAACCAGGAATTTAGAAGTTTTACTGCTGCAGAATTAGGGTAAAAAATGGAATGAAACAGTACTATATCCCAAAATGTAGGTGATGTTATTCTATAAATAGCATCTTCCACCTCTGCGTACGTTAATTTTACATATCTAGCAGAAAAATGCTTTGAATTATACACCCAATTCCAATGATCATTATAAAACAACACAGCTAAGGTATTTGTTTTAAGTATCTTTTTATTTCCATTTACCAGCATTTCTGCATAACCATTGGTTATTAAAAATACATAACAGCCAACAGAATCATTTTGAAGATCTATAGCTTCATTAAATCCAAAAACACCATATTTTAAGCTTTTATCAAACATACCCCGCACTTATTTGGAATTAACAAAAGTACAATTTTAATTAATAGTATCGAAAAGTACCATTTATTTCTAAAATTATCTCATAAAACACAAACAATCAATACCTAATTTTGCACTTTAAAATGTAAACAAAATGAATATTATTCCATTTAACGAGAAGTATTTCCCCCAAGCTATTCAATTAGTAGATAATCATTGGAGAAAAGAATATGATGGACAAAGTGAGACATTGAAAAATATCGTTTTTGAATTTGTAGCTCGAAAAAATTATTACAAAAGTGCCTATGACTTGATGATAATTGAAGATGATATTTTAAGAGGAATACTATTTGGTTATTCAAAAGATATGAATAATGATGCAAGAGAATGGTTTAATAGCCAGCTTTCAAAACTAAATGAAAAAGAACAATCAATCGTTAATACATTGGCAAATTATTTGTATAAATTTGATGAATTGATGGATACGTATCTTACGGATAAGGATCGTAAAGTGGCATTAATTATAAGCAATATCAAAGGTGGTGGAACAGCGCTACTTAATGAATTTACGGAAAACGCAAAGGCTGATTTAATAGAAAATATCGTTTTATGGACTGATTCAACTTGTAATCATTCGTATTATCCAAAACGTGGATATGAATTGTTTCTTACGGATATTTCAAAATTAGAACAATCTCAGGATGAAACCATTGAAACGATGTTTTATAAAAAGAAAATTGAATCTGATAAATAAAAATTATGTTGGTAAGAAAAGCTAAACCCGAAGAATCTAAAGTAATTGCCTCACTGACTTTATTGGCAATGGAAGATATCATGTTTAATTTTATTGGTGAAAATTCAAAAGAAAAAGCCCTAGATTTTTTAGAAAGTCTTGTAAAGGAAAAGAGAAACCAATATTCTTATGAAAATTGCTGGGTTGCAGAATCTGAAAATGGTATTATCGCAGCTGCAATCGTATACAACGGAGCCGATTTAGAAAAATTGAAACAACCAGTAGCCCAAAAAATAAAGGAAAGGTTCAACAAATCTTTTTCGCCAGAAGATGAAACACAAGCAGGCGAATACTATATTGACTGTGTGGGTGTGCATCCAAGTCAGCAAGGTAAAGGAATTGGATCGAAGGTTTTTCAGTTTTTAATCGATGAATATGTAGAGAAAAACAATCAAACACTTGGGTTGCTTGTTGACAAGGATAATCCAAATGCTAAAAAATTATATCTAAAATTAGGCTTTGAAATTGTAGGTGAGAAAACATTGGTAGGGAAACAATTAGAGCATTTACAATATAAAAACTAATGATTAAAAATCATTAGCGTCCTAAACG
>DEQC01000091.1:0-188 GCA_002359055.1 Flavobacteriales bacterium UBA3376
GTTACATCTTGAAGAATTTGATGATCTGGATTAAATGTTTGAATCAACACAAGTCCTTGCTTTTCTCTTCTACCCGCGCGGCCAGCAACTTGGACCAAAAGTTGAAAAGCCTTTTCATGAGCTCTAAAGTCTGGAAAATTCAACAAGGAATCAGCCCTTATTACTCCGACCAATCCAATGTTTGAAAA
>DEQC01000091.1:255-14559 GCA_002359055.1 Flavobacteriales bacterium UBA3376
GTCTTTTCATATGCATTTTTTCTTCGCATAGCATCCACATCCATGCGTGCTATTTTCAATTTTGGAAATAATTCTTCCAACTGTTGCTCAATCTGCTGTGTTCCAATCCCTTTTGTCGTCAATTCTAAACTTTGACAACTATAACATTTTGTAGGTTTTGATTGTGAATGTCCGCAATAATGGCATTTCAGTAAATTCGTAAACTTATGATAAGTCAAAGGCACATCGCAATTTGGGCAAAATGGCGAATGTCCACAGCTCAAACATTCTAAAATTGGCGCAAAACCTCGGCGGTTTTGAAATATTAAAACTTGTTTTCCTTCTTTTATCGTTTGTTGTATGGCTTCATTTAAAGTTAAAGTGATATCGCCCGAAATCTCTTTGTTTTTCAGCGCTTGACGCAAATCCACCAATTCAATTTTAGGCATTTTCACGTCCGAATATCTTTTGGTCAATTGCACATATCCATATCGATCGGTTTTCGCATTGTAATAAGATTCTAAAGAAGGTGTAGCCGAACCCAAAATCACATGAGCTGAAAACATCTTGGACATAACAATACTCATATCCCTCGCATGGAAATAAGGTTTAAAATCGTTTTGTTTATAAGTGGTTTCATGTTCTTCATCAACAATGATTAAACCCAATTCTTTGAAAGGTAAAAATAAAGCTGAACGAACACCAATGATGATTTTATATTCTCGATTCAAAGTTTTTTCCCACAATTCAACTCTTTCATTTTGATTGAATTTTGAGTGATAAACCCCTACCAAATCACCAAAATATTTTCTAATTCTATGAACCATTTGAGTAGAAATCGAAATTTCGGGCAATAAAAAAAGTACGGTTTTATCTTCTTCCAAAGCGCGTTCTATCAATTTGATATAAACTTCTGTTTTACCACTGGAAGTTACGCCATGTAACAAAACAGTTTTTCCTTCATCGAAATAACTTTGTATAGATTCTAAAGCTTGATTTTGTTCAAAACTTAAAGTTTCAGAATCAATTGTTTCTTGATCGACTTCTTCAATTCGAGAAACTTCTAAATCATAAATTTCAACCACTCCCTTCTCCTCCATCGATCGAAACATCGAATGGGTTCCGCCATACTTTTTTAAGAATTTAGAGATTTTAATCGATTTTTTGGATTGCGATTCTTCGACCAATAATTGCAATAATAATTCTCTTTGTTTGGGTGCGTTTTTTAATTTTTCAATGGCTTCATTGAAAGCATTTTTATCGGATTTCAAACCTTCTTTTACTCGGACAAATAATTCTACTTTCGGTGTGTACTTCTCAATTAAAACCTCATCCAAATGAACAATTGATTTTTCCCAAAGTGTTTTAATGATTTTGATCGCATATTTACTATCGACCAAACCACTCACTTCTTTTATAGAAAGCAATCCTTTTTTGTTTAGTTCATGAACCACCAACCATTCCATTTCATCCAAATCACTTTCAATTTGGTCCACAGATCCAATGAATCTAATGAAAGTTTCACTTTCCCATTTCAAAGCCGAAGGAAATGCATTGCGATACACTTCACCCAAACTACACATATAATAATCCGCCATCCACTCCCAAAATTCAATTTGAATTTCTGTGACTAAAGGCGTTGTGTCTAATACGGCATCTATCTTTTTGATTTTGTATAATTCAGGCTTATTTCTATGGGTCGTATGAATGATACCCGTATAAAGTTTATTGGTTCCAAAAGGCACAGAAACCCTTATTCCTTTTTGAATATGAGGTTCATCTTCTGGAGAAATTTCATAGGTAAAAGTACCCGGTAAAGCCAGAGGTAAAATGACTTCAGCAAATAATGATTGTGTATTCATAATCTTTGGCAAGATACAATTTTCAAAAGTTTTCTAATTCTTAATACCATCAAGTTTTCAACGATTTTTCCGTTCCAAAAAGCAAGTCAAATGACACTAAGAAAAAGTCAAAGCTCGGTACATAATAAATAACTTACCGCCAATTTAAGAAAATATGAACAACAGTAAAAAGTGCTAAAGAGTAGAAGTTATTATAGTAAAACAGATAAGCACAGAAAATCAAATCATTGTCAACTATACCCTTCATCAATAGATCAACAACAATCAAATTAGAAACACATAAAAAAACACAAAGAACTTTACGGAGAATATCCAGATGTACCCACTACGGATGCGGTATACTGAAGAGAACTATGAATTGTTATCAGAAAAGCAAATTATCCATTACATGAATTACAACGCCTTAGATGAAGAGCATCAAAAAAAAATAGTAAAAAAAACCGCCTCAATTATAGAAAATAAGACGGCCTCTTTTTATTTAATCACCGCTATATTCAGCATAATTTCTTGGTGTTTCGTAAAGCGTTACTTTTAATTTCAAATGTTTTTCTAATTTCGCTCGGATTCGATTCCAGATAACAACGGATATATTTTCAACGGTTGGATTTAACTTTTTGAATTCTTCGACTTCTAAATTTAAATTCTTGTGATCCAAATATTCCTCCACTTCCGTTTCTATTATTCTTTTCAAATCATCCAAATTCATCACAAAACCAGTTTCCGGATTGATTTGACCAGTGATGCTAACTATCAATTCATAATTGTGTCCATGAAACATCGGATTCGAACATTTTCCAAAAACTTCAAAGTTTTTTTGATCGTCCCAATCTTGATGATACAATCTATGTGCAGCATTGAAGTGCGCTTTCCTATTGATCGTTACCAGCATAATCTAATTTAGATAAATATTTTTCAAAAATTATTTTGAACCAAGCTGTATATAATTCTGGACGATTTTCTATGTCTTGAATCAATTCATCCATATCGATCCACTTTACAGCCTTGACTTCATCCGTGTTGAATTCGATAGGTCCGTCATAATAACCGACAAAAACTCTATCCAATTCGTGTTCAAAAAGTTGTTCGCCCAACTTTGCTTTATATATAAAATGAAATTTCTCTTCAATTTCACAATCAAAACCTAATTCTTCTACCAATCTTCTATGTGCCGCTTCCTCATAGGTCTCGCCTTCTCTTGGATGACTGCAACATGAGTTCGTCCATAAACCTGGTGAATGATACTTTTCGTCGGCTCTTTGTTGCAATAACAATTGGCCCTTAGAGTTAAATACAAAAACAGAAAACGCTCTGTGAAGTAATCCCGCAACGTGTGCTTCTTGCTTTTCCATCAAGCCAATAGGATTATCCTGCTCATCAATTAAAACTACAAATTCTTCCATGCTCCAAAGTTAATAAAACTAATACACATTTTGAGCTTGCAACTGTGGGATTAATTAAACTCGGATTGTTTAATCTGACAGCAACATCAATTGGCATATCCTTTGAATTTAACAAGTGGATTTGAATGACTAAAAAGCACTTAAACCAATGATAATTAAGGCTTTCATTCAACTATGAAATAAAAATAGTTCAATATTGTTAAACTTAGATGGAAGAAAAATTATTTTTCTGACAGAATTACATAAAATCTCATGATAGAATTAGACAAGTTGTCACTTGACCAAATTATAGGCGAAGAAATTGAATTAATTCCTTTGATGAATGAAGAGGATGAAAAAAAGTTCAACAAAGAAGCTGTACCCGAAGAACTTCCTATCTTATCGCTCAAAAACACTGTGTTGTTTCCAGGAGTTGTTATTCCCATCACTGCTGGAAGAAATCGCTCCATCAAATTGTTGGAAGAAGCACATAAAGAAAAACAAACCATAGGTGTTGTTTCTCAAAAAGATTCTAAAATCGATTTGCCAACGGCCGATGATATACACAAGATAGGAACAGTTGCACGAATTGTGAAAATGTTGAAAATGCCAGATGGAAACACCACTGTTATCCTTCAAGGTATCAAACGTTTTCAATGGACTGAAATGGTTCAATACGAGCCTTTTTTCAAAGCTAAAGTTGAAGTTTTAGAAGAAACCAAACCTACCGCAAGAAATAAAGAATATCAAGCCATCATCGAATCGATCAAAGATTTGGCGAAAAAGATAATTGAAATCCATCCATCACTTCCAACGGAAGCGACTTTGGCAATCAATAATATCGAAAGTTCTTCCTTTTTAGTAAACTTTGTGAGTTCCAATTTGAATTTGAGTATTGAAGACAAACAAAATTTACTTGAATTCAGCAATTTGAAAGATAGAGCCACAGAAGTTCTGAGATTAATGGGAATCGAATTGCAAAAGTTGGAATTAAAAAATATCATTCAATCCAAGGTTCGTCAAGATTTAGATCAACAACAAAAAGAATATTTCTTACACCAACAACTGAAAACCATTCAGGAGGAATTGGGTGGAGTTTCCAATGAATCTGAAATCGAAGAATTGCGCGAACGTTCGAAAGAGAAAAAATGGAGCAAGGAAACTAAAGAGCATTTCGATAAAGAAATCAAACGTTTGATGCGTTTAAATCCTCAAATGCCTGAACACAGTATACAACGAAATTACTTGGAGTTCATGCTCGATTTGCCTTGGAATGAATATACAGATGATAATTTCGATTTGAAGAGAGCCAAAAAAGTTTTGGACAGAGATCATTTCGGATTGGATGATATCAAAGAAAGAATTCTCGAATATCTGGCTGTTCTAAAATTAAAGGGCGATATGAATTCACCCATCATTTGTTTGTATGGACCTCCGGGTGTTGGTAAAACTTCTTTAGGAAAATCAGTGGCTGAAGCTTTGAATCGAAAATACATTCGAATGTCTTTGGGAGGTTTGCATGATGAATCTGAAATTAGAGGTCACAGAAAAACTTATATAGGTGCAATGCCAGGACGAGTTTTACAATCGATCAAAAAAGCTGGAAGTTCAAATCCTGTTTTTATTTTGGATGAAATCGATAAAATGGGAAGAAGCAGCCATGGCGATCCTTCGTCAGCGATGTTGGAAGTTTTGGACCCTGAACAAAACAATACATTCTATGACAATTATTTGGAGCAAGGATATGATTTGTCGAAAGTTTTCTTCATTGCAACTGCCAATAATATTGCAGACATACCGATGCCATTAAGAGATCGTATGGAAATGATAAACATTGCTGGTTATACAATTGAAGAAAAAGTTGAAATAGCTCATAAATATTTACTTCCTAAACAACTCGAAGAACATGGTCTAAACAAAAATGATTTAAAAATCACAAAAAAGAATTTAGAATTCATAGTCGAAGGTTATACAAGAGAATCTGGCGTTAGAAAATTGGAACAACAGATTGCTAAGATCATCAGAAATATTGCTAAAAAAGTAGCTATGGAAGAGGATTATTCTAAAACTTTGGACGAGGATATGATTGTTGAAATATTAGGTCCGTCAAGAGGTTTGGAAAAATATGAAAGCAATGATGTTCCAGGTGTAGTTACAGGTTTAGCTTGGACGAGAGTTGGAGGAGATATTTTGTTTATCGAATCCATACTTTCTAAAGGTAAAGGCACTCTTTCGATCACTGGAAATTTAGGTAATGTGATGAAAGAATCTGCTCAAATCGCTTTGGAGTTCACAAAATCGCATGCAGAAGTTTTAGGAATAGACGATAAAGTTTTCGAAAAATACAACATTCACATTCACGTTCCTGAAGGTGCAACACCTAAAGATGGACCATCGGCTGGTATAGCTATGCTTACATCGATTGTTTCTTCATTTACCCAAAGAAAAGTCAAAGCCAAAATCGCTATGACCGGAGAAATCACTTTGAGAGGTAAAGTTTTACCTGTGGGAGGAATCAAAGAAAAAATCTTAGCTGCTAAACGTGCCAATATCAAAGAAATCATTTTGTGTAAAGAAAATGAAAAAGATATTTTAGAAATCAAACCTGAATATATCAAAGGTTTAAAGTTCCACTATGTAGATACAATGATGGAAGTGCTTGATATAGCTTTGCTTAAACAAAAAGTCAAAGGTGCGAAGTCTTTAAAATAAATTTAACTTTATAAGTTATAGAATGCTCGAACGGTGGTTCGAGCATTTTTTATTGTTTCAATTTAAAACTCCAATTAAAAATAAATTCAGATACTTGATCACCTTTTTCATCAATTCCTATACTTTTCATTTGCAACGTTTGACCTTCACCCGTTTCTATAGCTTTTTTTAAAACCTCGTCCAATTCAGCTCCTTGATCGCATGTAAAAATAATTTTACCCACAGCTTTTTTGGTGAAATTCGCTTCCAAACCCACTACTAACATTGAAATTCTCTGACCTGACTTTTGAATTTTAGAAATGCACAAAACACCTGTAGAAAGTTCTGCTGCCATCCCTTGAACTGCCCAGAACATACTTTTGAATGGATTTTGGTTCAACCACCCCAATTTGACTTGTGTTTGTGATTTACTCTCATCATAATAATACAATTTGATACCTGCAATCTTTGCAATGGGCAATTTTATCCAAGTAAATTTATTAAAGGTGGAACGTTTCATTTTATATTTTTTTTAACATCAAATATAACTTAAAGTATGGTATGTATTAGTTAAAAAGAGAAATTATCGTTTATATTTGCCCTAATACAGTTTAATATATGACTCCAGTAATTATTTTAGTAAGTTTTTTTGTACTTCATTGGTACGCTTCATTATTTTTCCAATCGATGTTTCACCACAGATATGCTGCACATGGCATGTTCCGTATGAGTAAATTTTGGGAAAAAACCTTTCATATAGGTGCATTCATTACCCAAGGTTCTTCTTATTTGAGCCCATACGCATATGGTGTTATGCATCGCATTCATCATGCATTTGCTGATAAGGATGGTGACCCTCATTCCCCATTGATCGATAAAGATTTATTTGCGATGATGTGGAGAACCAGAAGAGTTTATTTAGAAATCAATCAAGAAGTAGCCGTTATAGGGGACAAATTCAAGAAAGGAGTTCCAAAATGGAGAAAGTTCGACAAATTTGCAGAAGCTAAATTGACGAGATTGATTTGGGTAGCGATTTATATACTTATATATGTTTATTTCGAATCACCTTGGTGGTTGTATGTTTTGATTCCAATTCACATTTTGATGTCACCGGTTCATGGAGCTATCATCAATTGGTACTCGCACAAATACGGTTATAGAAACTTCGATGTGAAAGATACTTCACACAATTTGTTCCCAGTGGACTTATTGATGTGGGGAGAAAGTTTACACAACAATCACCACAAATTCGGTGGAAGACCAAATTTCGGTGTCAAATGGTTTGAGTTCGATCCGATGTACCCCGTACTAAGAGTGATGAATAAACTCAAAATCATTCGAATAAGAAATATTCCTCCGACACAATACATGTGATTTTATAAATTAATTCAACCATTGATAAATAAAATAAGTTTGACTTCGAACTTTATCGTAGGAAGATTAAATTTACCAACTAATACAATAAATAAAAATGACTGATACGATTAAAAATACCGTAATCATTGGGTCTGGTCCTGCTGGATACACAGCAGCTATCTATGCTGCAAGAGCCAATATGCAACCTGTTTTATATACGGGCATCGAACCAGGTGGACAATTGACAACGACTACTGATGTTGAGAATTTCCCAGGATATCCGGATGGTGTGACAGGTCCTGTAATGATGGAGCAACTTCAAAAACAAGCAGAGAGATTTGGTACAGAAGTAATTTTCGATTACATCACTGAAGTGGATTTGGCTTCAAATCCTGGTGAAATCCATACCTTGAAAACTGCAAGTGGAAATGAAATTAAAACTAAATCAGTGATTATTTCTACCGGTGCGACTGCTAAGTATTTAGGTTTGGAAGATGAAGAAAAGTACAAAGGAAGTGGAGTTTCTGCTTGTGCAACTTGCGATGGGTTTTTCTATAAAGATCAACCGGTAGTTGTAGTAGGTGGAGGTGACACGGCAGCTGAAGAAGCTACTTATTTATCGAAAATTTGTTCCAAAGTTTATTTATTGGTCAGAAGAGATGAAATGCGTGCTTCTAAAGTTATGCAAGAAAGAGTTTTCAATACGCCAAATATCGAAGTTATGTTTCATCATGAATTGATTGCAATCAATGGTGAACAAGTGGTTCAAAAAGCAAAAGTTATCAATAATCAAACCCAAGAAACTACTGAAATCGATGTTGAAGGAGTATTTATTGCCATTGGTCATAAACCCAACACAGAATTATTCAAAGGAGTTTTGGACATGGACGAATCTGGTTATTTAATTACTCAAAATAAATCTACAAAAACCAATCTTCCGGGCGTTTTCGCTGCTGGTGATGTTCAAGACAATGTTTATCGACAAGCCATTACTGCCGCAGGTACTGGATGTATGGCAGCTTTGGATGCTGAGAGATATGTAGCTGAAAATTTTTAAAAAAAATAAACGATAAAAAAATCCCTGACATCAAATGATATCAGGGATTTTTTGTTGTATTTAATTCATTTAAACTCTTTCCAATGTGGAATAATAACCGCCAATCCATAACCTATAAAAACAAATAAGGTAAACATGGAATAAAGCGTTCCATCCGGCATAAATTCTGGTTGCATAACTATCGATAAAAACAAACCGATTATGGTAGCATAAACACCTATTTTTCGATAAAAATAAGTTAGGATAACTCCCATAAAGCTAATCAACGCTAAAACAATTGAAGTTATCGGATACCAAGTAGGCATCACTGAGTCTTCCAAACCAAAGTGTTCTTTGAACAAAAAATCATTAGTTGACCAAATCACGTAAGAGCGAAATAAAACACCTCCTACCAAAATCAACATAATTGCTATCAACAATTTAAACCAAATGGATCTTTTCATTTTGCAAATTTACTCGAAAATTGCTTTTAACAAACGATTTTTGTCATTGAAACTCTCTTCCATCGAAATCATCGACTCAGTTCTCAATACATCTTCAATTTCATCGATTCTAAATATGATCTCTTTTGCGTGTTGTGTGTCTCTGGCACGGATTTTACAGAAAATATTGTATTTACCTGCAACTATATTGGCTACTGTAACATTTGGGATTTTATACAATTCTTCCATTACATTTTGAATCTTATTGGTTTTGGTCAACAAAATTCCTAAATATGCTACGAATTGATAACCCATTTTATCATAATCCGTAATCAAAGTTGTTCCTCTAATAATACCTGCTTCTTCTAATTTTTTGACTCTCACATGAATAGTACCGGCAGAAACATTCATTTTTTTGGCTATTTCTGTAAACGGTAATCTCGTATTCTCAATCAAATACATCAGAATGGTTTTATCTATTTCATCTATTTCATTATTTGCTTTCATTACCACTCTTTTTTTATAATTCAACAATTATTTAATCGTATTTTTTACAAATTTACAAAACTTACCCAATAAATACGAAATTCAGCTTATGATAGATATTAGATTATTTGAACCTTACCAAAGAGTTTTTTGAGGATTTTTTCACATTTTCAACTTGTGAAACATTTGGATTCCCAATACTATCATTTTCAGGTTCTGTAAAATGGTTTAAATCGGTGGAATCATTGCTTTCTGATGGGAAAAGTTCTTCACGATTCGAACGATTTTCTTGCAATTCGGTCGAATTCATATCCAATCCTTCCAATTGAATATTTCTTTTATTTTCTCTTCTTTTCCTGATATTCTCAAAAATTTCTGAAGCTCTATCGAATGAAGTTCTATAAGTAATTCCAGCACCAAAACTCTGGAAGTTCCCTGCTCCTCCAAAATTTTGAACACCAAAGTTTGTAGGTCGAGTGAAGAAATTAACCACCGTAGTTTTGTTCATCACCGGCGAAATATCCCATTCAATTTCAGCTTCACCTGTCGTCACCTCGTTCGAATATCCACCACCTACTGGAACTCCAACAGCTCCGTTGAAAGTCCATCTCGGACTTAAGTCAACCCTCATATTTCCTCTAAAAGTATCCGAAGTTCCACTCATGGCTGAACCTGTTACATAATCCATCCCAATTGACACACCTCCACCTGCTATCATCGAATTGATAATTCCACCCAATTGTTTCAAAGCAATTCCAGCTCCCGTAGAAGCAGCTCCAGCCGCCAATACCGCATCTGTATCGGTCATGAATTGACCGAACAATAAAACCGCCCCAAATTGAATCATCTTATCGTCAGGATCTAAATTGAATTTATAATCGATTGAAGATTGAATGTCCGCTCCACCTTTTGGAATGGTTAAAGTAAAATCCATTTGAGGATTGGATAAAGATTCACTAATTACAATTCCCAAAACCACATCATAAGATTGACTATATCCAACGCCTAAAAATTCTCCTACATTGGAAACTGTTCTTTCGTAATTGGCAGTAATGTCCATATTCGCATCGAATGGATCTCCTCCATTCCAACTCACATAACTTCCAGATTCTATCTCAAAATCCCTGTTCAACAATGGAACTTGCCTGAATTCATATTTACCATAATCCAAAGTATAAATTCCTTCTATACTCATATTTCCGGTTCTATTCAACTTGAATTTCAACTTATCAGTTGAGCCGTTGGCAGTTACCATATCTCCAGAAGCTGGGTCAAATATTAAGTTGACCAAAGTTCCTGCATCTGCAGTAATTTCCAAATCTATATTCATTCCCAAAGGTCCTCCTTCGATTTTTTCTGAATCATCTTCTGGAATGAATCTCACCAATTTATTCTCACCTTCTACCTTAGTTGCTCCAGTATTGATGGTAAACTCAGACCCTTCATTCACAGTTGCACTGGCCGAAATATCTAATCTTTCGGGCGGACCAAAAATTTCGAAAGCTCCTTCACCGAATACCTTTCCATAAAATAAATCATTGTGAGAAATATTTGTGTTAAGCACCAATAGATTATCGGTATTGAAAGACAAGTTCAAGAACCAAGTGGCAAAATCTCTAAATAATAGTTGACCGAAAACTTCACCTTTTGTGCCGTAAATAGTATCTCTAAACTCAAGTGCATCCAAAGAAATGTAACCTTGAACTCCACTTTGTTTGGATACAGGAACAGTATTGACTCCATCGAAAGAATAATCTGTATTTAAGAAATCTATTTTGAAACCTAAATTTGTCAAATCCAACATTCCTTCAAAATCTGGCGAATCTATAGGTCCTGTAAATCTCATATTTCCTGAAACCATTCCTCTCAAATTGCTCAAAGCTCCTGTCAAAAAGCTTTCGACAAATTTAAAGTTCAAATCATCCAAACTCGCTACCATATTGATTTCAGGCTTTTCTGGCTTATTGTCCACAAAACCGCTCGCAAACAAAACTTGTACTTGCTGTTGTTCTAAGAACAATTCCAAGTCAAATACATTCTCATCAAGATTGTAACTTCCATTGAAATTCAAATCTCCTAAACTATAATCATTCAACGCCAAATCACTGACTTTCATTTCTATCAGCGGTTTCAACTCATCTTCAGTCCTTATAATATCTATATCTCCATTCGCTATTCCTTCAATGGTCAAATCGCCCAAAAGTCCTTTTGATAAAATTTTGCTCAAATCCAATTGTGCCAAATCTGCATTGAGTTTAAAGTTGGTTTCGCTTTCAAAATATCCATCTAACAATAGTTTTTGATCGCCTGATTCTAAAGATAAATTTTGAAGTTCATAATAATTGGTGTCAAAATTGACAATGGCTCGATTTGAATTTCTATTGTTTTCTGGATTTAAAGACCAAACATTTCCATCGACTACAATTTCAGATGGTGAAAATCCTAAAACTAAATTTTCATCTTCATTGATGGTTTGGAATAAATTTAAATCGAAATCCACCGGAAACTCTTTACCAATTTGAAAATTCGTTTTCACCAAAAGCGAATCCTGAATCGGTGTGGTATGAATCCCCACATTATACAACATCACACTTTGCGCATTTAAACTATCGCTACGTATGTAAATTTGTTCAGTTTCCTTTGAAGTATCGATGTTTATCAATGGATTAAATACCTGAAAACCGCCATAAGCCAGACCAGTTGAACTCATTTCTGCAATCATACTATTGGAATTCACATCTACATATCCATCGATGATCGTTCCTGCATCTATTTTAATTCTATCATCGAATAAATTCAACAAATCTTGTCCAAATTCGAAGTAAAAACTAAATCTTTGGTCAGGCGAAACTTCTTTGGTTTGATAAGTTACCAAAGCTTGTGAACCTATACTGTTTATAATAGCATCAGGTAGTTCGCTCAAATAGAAATCTCCGTGAACTTCACCGTTCAAATATCCTGGAACATCTAATTCTAAATTGTTTCTATCGTTTCTTTGAGAACTAACTATATGTGCATAATCAATAGATAAAGTATCATTGATCGATGTGAAATAAACATCATTTAGCTCAACTGTACCTAAAAAATCATCCAATTCACTAAAGGTAAAATCACCTTTTGCATCTGCTTTGATTTTTGCTTTTAAATCTTTGGTTACGCCCAGATAATCCAAATCTAACTTTCGAATATCTGAAACGAATTCCATACGAAATGGTTTTTGTGAAAAATCGAACAAACCATCGTAATCCAAATTTAATTTATCATCATTTATTGATAGAAAACCACTAAAACGCTCATTTTTCAAATTTCCATCGATGGCTACATTTTCATAGCGATTGCCTAAAAGATCTATATAATTTAAATTTCCATCGGCTGTAACCACCAATCTCTTCAAATCAGTTCCACTTCCTACAAAATTCAATCGACCACTTATAAAACCTAATTCATCAACATCTGTGATTTGCTTTAAATTGATATTGTTCGTATTGACTGAACCGCTGTACTTTAAAGTTGAACGATAATCATTTAAATTTACATTTAAATCAGCATCACCCAAAGAAGTTATGGCGTATCCATCCACTTTGATTTCATCATAATTTAAATCAAAATCTCCCGAATAATCCATATTGCCAAATCGATTGATAAAATCTGGAATATTTTGGGCAATGAAAGTTGGTAAAACTCGAGTCAAATCTTGATAATTTGTACGCAATTTCAAAGCATTACTACTCAAAGCAATCTTCTCACCATCGGTCATATCTTTTAACTCAAATTCAGTAAAACCGATAAAAGTATTTTCATCAGCCAATTGCAAATAAGTCAAAACCATATCATTCAAAGTTCCATTGGCTTGACCTAAAATTTCAAATTGAGAATCTTTGTCAAAATCATCTACGAAATATCGAATATCCTTTAGCCCAACCACTGATCCTTGAATAAATTCTAAATTCCAATGAACTTTATTTTCGAAATCACTTAAATCTTCTTGTGAATCGAAAGTAAAAAACAAATGACCTTCTAAATCTGTGTCTTCCGTATGAATTTTCAATTCATCTAAAATCATTTCTTGATCGGACAAATGAAAGTTCGCAGCAAGTTGTTTCAACTGATAGATTTCACCATTTCTCTTTCCATCAAAACTCAGATTTTTCAAATCAGCCCAAATCAAATCATTTTCTAATCTGAAGTTTTCTACTTTTAATTGAAAGTTTTCAGCATTGACCCAATCGCGTTTATGACCTTCTAAGTTTTCATTTCTAATGAGCAATTTCCCATCATAAACATTAACAACACCACGCAATTTAAAATCGGATTTCTCTTTTTCTTCTTCACTCGAAAAATTATTGATCAAAGTGATAAAGTTACTGATTGAATCACCTTTGTAGGTCACCACTTTGATGTTGGGTTCAAACAGATTGAGTTTACGAATGTTGATTCGATTGGGTTCGAGAATTAAACCAGTCAAACTCAATTTTGCTTGCAATCGAGGAATTTCAATAAATTCCACACCATAATCATCTTCGGCAGAAACTCCATATAAATTTACATCTCCAAAAAACTCGATGCTTATACGATCGACATTTATTTTCGTACCCAAAGAATCGTTTAATTCTTCGATTACATATTGCGCCACCTTGGTTTGTATCGCAGGAATTTGAACAACTATCATCAACACCAAAGTCAGTGTCAACAACACTATAGTTGGTATCAAAACAATTCTTCCAAGACGTCTTTGTAATTTGGTACTCAAAATTCCGATATTTGCTGTAAAATTACGTGATATAAATTAAACCTTATAATAAATCTATGAGTGATTTTCCAATCATTTTAGGAATTGAATCCTCTTGTGACGATACAGGCGCCGCCATCATACAAGACAGCAAAATTCTTTCCAATATTGTTGCCGATCAAAAAGTTCATCAAAGTTATGGTGGAGTTGTACCTGAATTGGCTTCCAGAGCTCATCAGCAAAATATTGTTCCTGTGGTGAATGAAGCGTTGAAACAAGCAAAAGTCGAACTCAATCAGCTCAGTGCAATCGCCTTTACTCGTGGACCTGGATTGTTGGG
>DEQC01000091.1:14606-25074 GCA_002359055.1 Flavobacteriales bacterium UBA3376
ATTCCTTTGATTGAAGTCAATCATATGCAAGCTCATATTTTGGCTCATTTTATAGATGATGCTAACGAATTTGCTCCGCAATTTCCTTTTTTATGTTTGACTGTGAGTGGTGGACATACTCAAATAGTGAAAGTCAACGATTTTTTTACAATGGAAGTTTTGGGTGAAACTTTGGACGATGCGGCAGGTGAAGCTTTTGATAAATCTGGAAAAATTTTAGGTTTGGATTATCCTTCAGGTCCGATTATCGATAAACTCGCTAAGGACGGAAATCCGAATCGTTTTGAATTTCCTGAACCAAAAGTCGAAGGTTTGAACTTTAGTTTCAGTGGATTGAAAACATCCATTTTGTATTTCATTCAAAAAGAAGTGAAATCAAATCCAAATTTCATCGAAGAAAATCTCAATGATTTATGTGCTTCCATTCAAAAGAAAATCATCGATATACTCTTAAATAAATTAATTCAAGCAGCCGAAGACAATCAAATCGAACATTTAGCGATTGCTGGTGGAGTTTCTGCGAACTCTGAGTTGAGAGAGCGACTCCGAGCCATTGAAATTGAAAAAGGATGGAAAGTTTACATTCCTAAATTTGAATACACTACGGACAATGCTGCCATGATAGCTATGGTCGGTCAACTTAAATTTATGAATGATCAATTCACTGATATCGATTCTAAATCAACAAGTAAATATACTATCTAATGCAACTTTTTATAGGTGAATTCAATGAAAATTTAGCTGTTCTCTCAGAAGAAGAAAGCAAACATTTCTCAAAAGTACTCAGAGGAAAATTAGGTCAATCGATTTATGTAATTGACGGAAAAGGGAAATTTGCCGAAGGAAATGTCATAGAAATTAATTCTAAATCGGTTTTGGTCGAAGTCAATCAATGGCTTGAAAGTCAAAATAGAAATTATAAAATCCATATGGCTATCGCTCCGACCAAAAGCATGGATCGACTCGAATTCTTTTTAGAAAAAGCCACAGAAATTGGAATTGATGAGATCAGTTTTTTAAATTGTTTTCATTCGGAAAGAAAAAACATCAAACTCGAACGCTGTAAAAGAATAGTTACTTCAGCTGTAAAACAATCTTTGAAAAGTCAAATTCCTAAATTGAATGAACTGACTCGTTTTACAGATTTCATAAAGCAAGATTTTAATTGCAATAAACTAATTGCACATTGCAATGAAGATTTTGAAAGAATTTCAATTAAAAATCATATAAAACCCAATGAAGATTATTTGATTTTAATTGGACCTGAAGGTGATTTCTCCAAAGAAGAAATTGAAGTTGCCGTGCAAAATGGCTTTTTAGGAGTTTCTTTAGGTGAACAAAGACTTAGAACAGAAACAGCTGCTCTAAATGCTGTATTTGGTATGAATTGGATCAACCAAAAATAAAAGGTGAATGTTAAATCACATTCACCTCTCTTTCTAATTGTATATTGTATTTCTCGAAAATATCTTGAATGATTTTTTCTGATAAATCATAAATTTCCTTACCAGTAGCTTTTCCGTGATTGACCAAAACCAATGCTTGATCTTTGTGAACTCCGGCATCTCCAAAACGCTTTCCTTTCCAGCCCGCATTTTCGATCAACCATCCTGCAGCTACTTTCACTTTATCATCACCTGATGGATATCCTACGATTTCAGGGAATTTCAATTTCAATTCATTGAATAATTTTTGATCTATGATTGGATTTTTGAAAAAACTACCTGAATTTCCGATTTTTTTCGGATCTGGCAATTTGCTTTGTCTGATTTTAATAACTGCTTGAGCAACATCTTTAATTGTAGGATTTTCAATTCCCATTTGAGCCAATTCATTGCGTATTGCACCATATTCAGTATGAAGTTTATGATTTTTTTTGGTCAATTTAAAACTGACATCCAAAATCAAATATTGCCCTTTTAATTCATTTTTAAAAACTGAATCTCTATAACCAAATTTACATTGCTCATTGGTAAAAGTTCTCAATTGGCCCGTTGCAATCTCAAGTGCAGTCAACTCGGTCATCGTATCTTTTATTTCCACACCATACGCACCAATATTCTGAATAGGCGCAGTACCTGCTCGACCTGGAATTAAAGATAAATTTTCCAATCCACCCAAATCTCTTTCGATGCACCATTGCACAAAATCATTCCAAACTTCAGCAGAATTAACTTTGACTATAGCTTCATCTTCATTGGATTCGACAATTTCTATTCCATGCATTTCGATTTTCAGTGCCAAGCCATCCCAATCATTTACAATCAGCATATTGCTTCCACCGCTTAGCAATAGAATCTTTTGGTTATTTTCTTTGGTCCAATTTAAAATTTCTCTTACTTCATCTTGGTTAGAGGCAACTGCAAAATATTTAGCAATAGCCTCTACACCAAATGTATTATAAGGTTTTAATGATACATTTTCTTTGATCAACATCAATCTTCATTATTTTTATAAATGGTTCCAGGATACTTTTTCAAGGCAGCTCTAAGAATTTCTGCTGAACGTTTCAATTCGTCTTGATTCAAAACATAAGCAATTCTCACTTGATTTTTAACAGATTCTGGATCACTGTAAAATCCACTTCCAGGAGCAACCATTACCGTTTCACCATCTAAATCAAAATCATTTAACAACCAAATTGCAAATTTCTCAGCATCATCTACCGGCAATTCTACCATGCAATAAAAAGCACCTTTTGGATTAGGACAAATCACTCCAGGAATATCGTTCAACTCACTCACCAACAAATTTCTTCTTCTCAAATATTCTTCCCTACTTTTTTCGAAATAATCTCCAATGTTTAAATGCGCATGAGTAGCTGCATATTGACTGGTCAAAACTGGACTCAAACGAGCTTGAGCAAATTTCAATGCTCTTGAAATAACCGCTTCATTTCTTGAAATCATAGCTCCCAATCTTGCACCACACATACTGAATCGTTTGGACTCAGAATCTATAACAATTACATGATCTTTAAGTTCTTCAAAAGTCAAAACAGAAGTGTGTTTCACATCTCCATAAACATATTCTGCATAAACTTCATCAGAAATCAAATACAAATCATGTTTTAGAACCAACTCTTTCAATTGCTCCAATTCTTGTTCTGAATAAAGATAACCCGTTGGATTTCCAGGATGGCAAATCAATATAGCTTTGGTTTTCGAAGTAATTTTATCTTCGAAAGAAGCAATTGGTGGAAGTCCGAAATTATTTTCAATGGTCGATCGCACGGGAACAATTTTCACATCGCTCTGACATGCAAAACTATTATAGTTGGCATAAAATGGCTCAGGAATAATGATTTCATCGCCAGGGTTTGCAATCACACTAAAGGTAAATAGTAAAGCCTCAGAGCCACCATTTGTAACAATTATATCATTGGTTTCTACATCGTAACCTCTATGTTTATAATAAACAGAAAGAGCTTTTCTGTATTCTGGAGTACCTTCTGAATGCGTATACGAAATCACCTCATAAGGAAGTGAATGATAAGCTTCTAAAGCTGAAACTGGCGATTCTACATCGGGCTGTCCAATGTTTAAGTGATAAACCTTTTTACCATCTGCTTTTGCTTTGTCTGCATAAGGAGTCAACTTTCTTATTGGAGAAGAAGGCATTTTTTCTCCTTTAACCGATAATTGTAACATTATTTCTTGAGTTTTTTATGAATGGCTGTAAAGATATAAATTTTTGGTATTGTTTTTGACTAATTAATATCGTAAATTAGAAACATTAATAACAACTAAAAACCACTTAACTATGGCAAAAGAAAACGGAGCATTTAAATTATTAGCAGGTTTATTAATCGGAGCAGCTGCAGGAGCAGCAGCAGGTTTATTATTAGCCCCTCAGTCTGGAGAGAAAACCCGCAAACAATTGAAGAAAGAAGCTAAAAAATTGAAAAAAGAATTGGATAAATATTCTAACGACTTTAGCGATACTGCAAAAAAGGTTAAAGAAGATTTAGAAGTTCGTTTAGCCAATGTAAAAGAAAAATTACAAGGTACTGCAGAAGACCTAAAGAAAGAAGGCAAAAAAGCAAAAGATGAATTCGAAGAAAATGTTGGGGTTTAATCTCCAACATTTTTTTAAATTTGATTGAAATCTTCAATTATGTTCAATAATATCAAAGACTATATCAATAATAAAATCGAATATACTAAGCTGGAAGCTTTAGACACTTTTAGTCATGTGGTTTCAGCGGGTGTATTTGGAATATTGGTCGGAATGTTTAGTATGCTTATTTTAGTGATAGCAAGCATTACATTTGGATTTTTATTAGGCCAATGGTTCGATAATTATGGATTAGGTTTTTTGGTATTATTTGCATTGTATTTGATACTTTTTTTCGTACTTTTTTTCTTCAAAAAAAGGATCATTTCTTTTATAACCAATATGGTTATAGCAACAACGATGGAAGCTTTACAAAACTCAGAATCCGATAATGATGAGAAATAAAGAAATTAAAAATTTAGCAGATTTAAGAAGAGCTAAAAGAGAGTTGAAATTAAAAATTGATAAGGTTGAAAATCAAACCGGAAACAGTTTTTGGGCAAATGCTGCTAAAACTTTTACAAATTCTATCGAAAATAGTTTTTTAATCAATACTTCACCTGTTGGTTCACAAGTCAATTCTACCCTTAACTTTTTGTCCAATTCTGCTCAAAAAGCATTTAAAATAAACGATACTGGCAAAAGGTTAATCTCTATTGCTATTTTAGTCACCGCACCCATCATAGCTAAAAAAATACAGGATTATATCGATGATAAATTCTAAAAATCATTCGTTAAATTCAATTATTCCACATTAATTTATTCTTTTTTTGACACCTACTTTGTAACGTTTGTATAAATTTACATACAAATAAAACAAAAAGCTTATGTCTGATTTGCTCGTCGCAAAGGGGTTAACCAAAAGATTTGGTAAAAAAGTAGCACTTAACAATTTTGATTTAACGATTCCTAATGGCTCTATTTACGGACTATTGGGACCAAATGGTGCTGGAAAAACAACTTTCTTAAGAATTATTAATCAAATTACAGCTCCCGATACAGGAAGTGTAACTATCGCAGGAAAACCTCTAACCAAAGAGGTGATTCCAATGGTTGGATACATGCCAGAAGAACGCGGATTATATACCAATATGAAAATTGGCGAACAAGCGCTTTACTTTGCAAAACTCAAAGGTCTTTCGAATTCTGAAGCCAAAAAAAGAACCAAATATTGGTTTGAAAAATTAGGCATAGAAGAATGGTGGGACAAAAAACTTACAGAATTGTCAAAAGGTATGGGACAAAAAGTCCAATTTGTCATCACAGTTCTTCACGAACCTGAATTGTTGATTTTCGACGAACCTTTCAGTGGATTCGACCCGGTCAATGCACAATTGATTGCCAATGAAATCATCGAATTGAGCAAAAAAGGAACGACTATTATTTTCTCCACACATAGAATGGAATCTGTGGAAGAAATGTGTGACCACATCGCATTGATCAATAAATCCAACAAAGTTTTGGACGGCGAAATCAATCAAGTCAAACATCAATTCAAATCAGGAAAATATTTAGCTGAAATAAATAACGTTGAAACAGATCATTGGCAAAATTTCAAATCAATTCATCAACTCAGCGAAAATGATATTTTATCAGAATCAAATGGAATTAAGAAATTTTACATTTCAATTCCAGAAAACACAGATTCAAACACTTTCTTAACACAACTCACTCAGCTTGGGCATATCACACAATACACAGAGGCCATTCCTTCGATGAATGAAGTATTTTTAAAAGCTGTTAAAAACTAAATTCCCAAATTAAAATTATGAAACAAATCCTACTTGTTGCACAAAGAGAATTCCTTTCGCAAGCAAAAAATAGAACTTTCATCATCATGACTTTCCTATCTCCTATCATCATCGTTGGAGTGTTCGGAATTATTTTATGGATGATGTCCGTCAACACCAATCAAAAAAATATAGCAGTAGTCGATAAGAGCAATGAATTCATAACAAGTTTTGCTTCGACCAAAAACGAAATCTATAATTTCTATTCGGAAAGTGATATTCAAGGAATAAAAGACACTCTACTCGAGAGTAAAACCTTAAATGCTTTACTCATCATTCCTGAAATAAAAGACAATGATTTCTCGAGTTTAAATGATGTTGAATTAATAACCAATGGAAATTTGGGAATGGGTTTCAATGAGAAAATCGAAGGTAGAATCAACGGAAAAGTTGAAGAACTAAAAATGGTTTCCGCAGGTGTTTCTCAGAATCAACTGGATCAATTGAAATCCAACATTAAAGTAAAAACGATCAACCTTAAAGATGGAAAAGGAAAGGACAGCACTGCAGAATATTTAAAATTTGGAATTGCATTGTTTTTGGCCTATATCATTTTTATGTTCATTATGCTTTATGGAGTAAAAGTCATGCGATCAGTAGTTGAAGAAAAAAACAATAGAGTTGTTGAAATCATCGTTTCATCCATCAAACCATTCAATTTGATGATGGGAAAAATCTTAGGAACTACTTTTGTCGCTCTCACTCAATTTGCCATTTGGATTTTTATGGGTGCAGCTCTTATCATAGGAGGCTCAGCTTTCTTTGCTTCAAAGCTTGAAATACCAGAAGAAATGGGCAATATGACAACAGCTCAAGCAGAAGCTTTGATGGCAAATCCAGAGTGGATGATGGAAACCAACAATATACTCAATGAAATCATGAACATAGATTTTTTATTTATCACCGTGTTTTTCATTATTTTCTTCTTGTTGGGTTATTTATTTTACAGTTCCATTTTTGCGGCCATTGGTTCTGCGGTTGACAACGAAACAGATACTCAGCAATTCACCATGTATCCTATGTTTCCAATGATGATTGCTATGTATGGAAGTTTTACAACTATCGATAATCCAGATGGACCTGTTTCGTTTTGGCTATCGATGATTCCATTGACCTCGCCGATATCCATGGTCACTCGTTTGCCGTTTGGTGTAGAATGGTGGGAAATTTTACTTTCATTAGGATTATTGGTTGGGTCAACTTTATTTATGGTTTATATAGGAGCGAAAATTTACAGGGTTGGAATTTTGATGTATGGAAAAAAACCATCTTTAAAGGAAATATGGAAATGGATTCGATATTCAAATTGATCCAATAAGCACAGATGTTTTTATAAATTTAGCATACACAATTAAATTACTTAAATTTGTGTCTTTAAATCAAATCTATGTCAGAAGATAATTTAAAGCGTGTAATTTCCCACGCAAAAGAATATGGTTTTATTTTTCAATCCAGTGAGATTTACGATGGACTTTCTGCAGTTTACGACTATGGTCAAAATGGTGTAGAGTTAAAAAATAATATCAAAAGGTATTGGTGGAAAGCGATGGTTCAACTCAACGATGAGATCGTTGGAATTGATTCGTCGATATTTATGCATCCAACCATCTGGAAAGCCTCTGGTCATGTCGATGCGTTCAATGATCCGCTGATTGACAACAAAGATTCAAAAAAGCGTTACAGAGCCGATGTTCTCATCGAAGATCATTGCTCAAAAATTGAAAACAAAATCAATAAAGAAATTGCCAAAGCTCAAAAAAGATTTGGTGATGCTTTCAATGAAGAAGAATTCGTTACGACCAATCCTCGTGTTTTGAGATACAAAAAAGAGATTGAAGAAATTTTAACTCGAATGGGGAAATCTTTGGAAGCAGGAGATTTGGCCGATGTAAAAGCTTTGATAGAAGAATTGGGAATTGCGGATCCTGACACAGGTTCAAAAAACTGGACTGATGTGCGTCAATTCAACTTGATGTTCTCCACTAAATTAGGTGCAACAACTGAAGGTGCAACTGATCTATATTTGAGACCAGAAACCGCTCAAGGAATTTTTGTTAACTATCAAAACATTCAAAAAACTGCACGTCTGAACATTCCTTTCGGAATTGCTCAAATCGGTAAAGCATTTAGAAATGAAATTGTTGCCAGACAATTTGTATTTAGAATGCGTGAATTTGAACAAATGGAAATGCAATATTTCGTAACACCTGGAACTGAGTTGGATTGGTATGAAAAATGGAAAGAAAAAAGATTGAATTGGCATCTTTCTTTGGGATTAGGTGCAGAAAATTATAGATTCCATGACCATGAAAATTTGGCTCATTATGCCAACGCTGCGACTGATATTCAATTCAATTTCCCATTTGGATTTAGAGAATTGGAAGGAATTCATTCTCGTACAGATTACGATTTAGCAAGTCACGAAAAGTTCTCTGGTAAGAAAATCCAATATTATGACAATGAGAGAAAAGAAAGTTACGTTCCATATGTAGTTGAGACTTCTGTCGGATTGGATCGACTTTTCTTAGCGATTTATTCGAATAGTTTAAAAGAAGAAGAATTGGAAGGAGGAAATACTCGAACTGTATTGAGTTTACCACCTTCTTTAGCTCCATACAAAGCAGCTATTTTGCCATTGGTCAACAAAGATGGTTTACCAGAATTGGCTAAAAAAATCCACAATCAATTGAAATTGGATTTCAATGTGATGTATGAAGAAAAAGACTCTATCGGTAGAAGATATAGACGTATGGATGCGATAGGGACTCCTTTCTGTATCACAGTTGATCACGATTCTTTGAACGACAATGCTGTGACGGTAAGATTTAGAGATAGCATGGAACAAAAACGAATTTCTATCGATGAATTGACCGATTTGATCGACAAAGAAGTAAATATGAAATATTTATTGCAAGAGCTTTAAATCTATATAGTATAAAATATAATGTTGGATTTCTTTTAACAATTTAATAAGGAATCCAACATTTTTTTATATTTTTATACAAATCACTTTATTATGAGAATGATAATTAGTTTTTTATTGACCGCTTTAATTGTACTGGGTTTAGCTCATCTTTTACCTGGAGTTGAAGTCAACGGATTTTTAGGTGCACTTTTAGTTGCATTGGTGCTCGGTATTTTAAATGCATTTGTCAGACCAATTTTAGTTTTCCTGACATTACCTGCAACTTTGATAACCTTCGGTTTGTTTTTATGGGTAATCAATGCTGTGATTATTCTTATGGCTTCTTGGCTACTTGGCGAATATTTCCACGTCACAAGTTTTTGGTGGGCTTTGATATTTAGCTTATTACTTTCAGTTGTCATTTCGCTTGTCAATTATGAAAAATAATTTTACTGCGAATACAAAAAAACAATTAAGAAAAATCCCAATTGCGTGCAATTGGGATTTTTCATTTACAATATAACTCTTAATCTCTTAGCACTTCCCAAGCGCTTTCTATGTCTTTTTCTTTCAAAAGTTGTTGAGCTTTTTGATGTGAAATTTCATCGTTTTTAAATTTCTCACCGATCAAATTTTCAACATTTCCTAACATCGCCAAATCATTTCCAGTTAAAACTTTACTCAAACGAATTTCTTCTGGCAAAGCATCAACTCCAATTCCCTTTGTTCTCAATGGTTTTGGAATTTCAAACAACGAATCACCATTCGAATGCGTGTACCAAGATTCACCCATTCTTCCTACCAAATCCATTTTGCGCGTATCTATAATTCCTGTTTCAGGATTGATCACATCTTCATTGACATGAATCATTTTCACCTCACAAATAACCAAAGTTCCCGCTCCTCCTCCATCGCCCAAATAAATCAAATCTTTCACTTCACATTCAAAAGAAACTTTGGATTCTTTCACTCTTGGTGGTTTAACTTTCAATGATGGAATTTCTGTCAAACCCGCTTTTACAAATTCATTCACACCTTTTTCATACTCTGTACTCGACAAAGAACTTTGATGAACGATGTCATAAGAAACCGTATTGATCACACATTCCTTCACTTCTTCAACATTTTCCAAAGTATGTTTTACCGTAGTATCTCTCACCCTTCTTGAAGGTGAAAAAACCAAAGTCGGTGGATTTGAACTGAACACATTGAAAAAACTGAAAGGACTTAAATTTACATTTCCTTCTTTGTCAATCGTACTCACCAAAGCAATTGGTCGAGGTGCAACTGCAATTTGTAAATATTGAATGGTTTCAGCTGGTGAAACGAGTGATGTATCTATGGATTTAATTTTCATTTTAGTATTTTTTTAATAAACAAAGATAAGAAGATATTAAAGCTTTTGAAACAAGAAGATTTCTTCTATTAACAAAACTTTTTCATTTGAAATACTATTCTTGGAACAATCATTGTGATAAATATCATGTATTGAATTATTAACTTTAAAATCATTTATTATGAACAAATTAGAATTAGAAGGAAAGTGGAACCAAATTAAAGGAAACGTAAAACAAAAGTACGGAGAGTGGTTCGATGATAACAAAACTTTAGCCGAAGGTAAAATCGATGAAGTCATCGGTAAAATTCAAGAAAAGTCTGGTAAGACAAGAGAAGAGGTAGAAAAAATGATTAAAGATTGGAAGATTTAATCCCTAAA
>DEQC01000102.1:0-296 GCA_002359055.1 Flavobacteriales bacterium UBA3376
AATGTAATATCAACGATTTTCTCCACACCGTTTTTACCGATAATCGCTGGAACACCCAAGCAAATATCGTTTTGACCATATTCGCCTTCTAACAACAACGAACAAGGGAACATTTTTTTCTGGTCGCAAAGAATGGATTGAACCATGCTTGAAACTGCTGCACCAGGTGCGTACCAAGCTGAAGTCCCTAACAATTTAGTCAAAGTTGCTCCACCTACACGAGTTTCTTGTTCAACATAATCTTGTTCTTCTTGGCTTAAAAACTCAGAAACAGGAACACCATTACGAGTCGCTTT
>DEQC01000102.1:399-11791 GCA_002359055.1 Flavobacteriales bacterium UBA3376
AGCTTCTGCCAATCTATATTTGAAACGAGCCGAATCCAATGCTCCACCCATTCCTATGATTCTTTCTTTTGGTAAACCTGAAGTTTTATGAACCAAATAAGTCATCGTATCCATTGGATTTGAAACAACGATAATGATAACTTCTGGTGAATGTTTGATTAAATTTTCTGATACTTCTTTTACAATTCCTGCATTGATACCAATTAACTCTTCGCGAGTCATACCTGGTTTTCTTGGAATTCCAGAAGTAATTACTGCTACAGCTGATCCTGCGGTTTTTGAGTAATCAGATGTAGATCCAGTGATTTTTGTATCGAATCCATTCAATGAAGCAGTTTGCATTAAATCCATTGCTTTTCCTTCAGCAAATCCTTCTTTAATGTCCACCAAAACTACTTCAGCTGCAAAGTTTTTCATTGCAATATATTCAGCACAACTGGCACCTACCGCGCCAGCTCCTACTACTGTTACTTTCATGATATAATTTTATTTTTTTATTAAGTTGTAAAGATAATTATTTCATCTTAAACTAATTGAATTCTTATACTGATTGTTTTCAGTAAGTTTTATTTTATTTTTCAATGAATTTCTCATCAAAAAATCCTTCCAAATCAAGTTTGAAAGGATTTTATAATCAAATCAACAAGCTCTAAATCAGAATCCTATACTTCCTCCGGTCGGCATTTGTTGATTATTTTCTTGTTTGATGTTTCTTTTGCGAACATCTCCACCAAAATTATAAGAGAATCCTAAATAAAATGTTTGACTTTCCCAATAAAATTTCCCTAAACCTGGCATCGGATTACTCAAATGAATTTTCGAATAAAACGTATCGAATACATCGCTCATTCTCGCAGAAATTGAAGCTTTATTGTCCATAAATGCATATCGCAATCCAATATCCATACGCCACATCGGCTCTACTTCTCCTTGAATGAACTTGTATTCGCCTCTATACATAAAGAAATTTTGTAAGCTTAATGATTTCGTTAGATTTAAATTATTGTTGACACGAACGCCCCAAGGTGTACCTGTAGTTTCCTCATTTCCAAAATATAATTTATTGGCAAAAACATCGAAACTTGCATTGAAATTCCACCATTTCATCGGTCTATAGTTGGCACTGAATTCAAATCCATAACTTTCTGTATCGTCATAATTTATAAACATTTGGTTCGTAATTGTCGGATCTTCTGGATTTTCTTCTAAATACCTAAAAATCATATCATTGACTTTTCTATAGAAAACATTTGCGTTGATACTCCCACCTTTGAATCTTTGTAAAAAACCTAATTCAACTGAATTGGTAAACTGTGGTTTTAATTTTGGATTTCCCAAACTCAACATGGTTGACATGCTCCATTCGGGTACAGGTGTCAATTGACTCACACTTGGACGATCGACTCTTCGGCTATAACTCAAAGAAATTTGTCCTCTTTCTGTTAGATCATAAGTAAAGAATGCCGATGGATAAAGTTCTACATAATCATTTTCATAAATTCCTTTTCCAGTTGGTGCAACATCAAAATTAGAATCTTCGACTACTCGTTCTGCTCTTAAACCCAATTGCATAGCAAATCTTCCGAATTTCTGACCATAATTTGTATAAGCAGAATATATATTTCTCTCAAAATCATAATTTACATCTGGATTATAACTGATGATTTGACCTTCATCGTCTATGAAATCAAACATTTGAGTAGAAATCATTTGGTTGTCTGTCTTTTCTTGTCTGAATTGAATACCTGATTCGATTTTCCCACCATCAATGATTTGATTGGTATAATCCAAGTTGATTCGAATATTATCATTACCACCTTCTCTTTTTTCAACATATAAGTGAGGAGCGTTTAGGATTGGAAATTCATTTTCATAATCTCTAAAATCATCATTGTTTGAGGTTGAATAAATCGCATCCAAAACGATGTGATGATCATCTTTATCGAAATCTTGTTTAAAATTCAAGCTATAATCTTGGTTTCTATATTTCCATAAATTCTCACTAAAGTTTTTGTATAAATTTCCACTGCTATTATCAAAAACATTAGCATTCGATGGACCATCTCCTTTAAAAAAGTTTTGACTGGTATAGATTGTCAAAGCTGACTTTTCACTAATAAACCAGTCAAAACCTACTTTGAAAAGCTGTGATTTATTGTCATTTAAGATACCAAAATATTGATCCAGCATAGTGTCATAATTCTGTACGTTTCCGTTGAAATAATTCTTTCCTAAATTGGCATTATAATTTCCAAAGAAATTAAAGTTTCCTGTATTGATATTCGCATTAACGGAAGCATTGTGACGAGAATATTCTCCATGTGTAAATCCTAAGTCCAAACCAAGGTGGTATCCTCTTCTTACATTTTTTTGTGTAATTATATTGATAATACCAGAGTTACCTTCGGGCTCATATTTAGCAGATGGGTTGGTGATAATTTCAACCTTAGAGATTGCATTTGATGGTAATTGTTTTAGCAATTGAGAAGCAGGAATATTCGACGGTTTTCCGTCCACCATTATTTTCACATTTTCATTTCCACGAAGCGATAATTGACCCGTTTGTTGATCGACACTTACCGATGGAATATTGTTCAAAACGGCAGCGGCATCTGAACCCGAGCTCACTAAATCTTTACCGACATCGACCACTCTTTTGTCGATTTCAGTTCGGTATTGAGAAGTTTCTGCCCTGAGTTCCACACCATCCAACATGACAATTTCATCACCTATCAGTATAACTCCCAAATCATTTTTGTCTGTTGTTATTTGAATATCCATTGCTTTGTCTGCAAATCCAATCGCCATCAATACTAACTCGTATTCACCATAAGGTATATCTTCAATAACAAAATACCCATTTTCGTCCGACATACTTCCTGTAATCAAATCTTGAGGTTCCGTTTTAGTATAAATTTCTATAGAAACATAAGGTAGGCCTTGACCCGAAGCATCTTGAACTACACCAAAAACTTGTCCGCTGTTGCTAATTGCTCCCATTGCCCAAACCGAGCTCAATAGGAATAAAACCAAATACATTAATAATCTTAAATTCATCACACTATTTTTAAGCTTTTCCATAAATAAATACTGGGTCCAATAAAATCACATGACCCTCTAATTGAATTGTTTTTAATTTGTTGTTTTTATTTGTCAATCGAACTTTTGCAGTTTTCTCTTCAAATCCCGGTGATTTAATTACGAGTTTATAAGTTCCAGGTTTCAATCCCTTCAACTCAAATTCACCATTGAAATCAGTGAAAACTTCTTCTACAAGTTTAGGTTGCTTGCCCTCTTTATATACTTCAAGAGTACTAAATACGATACCCTTTCCATAAGGATCTTGAATTGTGCCCGTCAAATTACAATTGTTGTTTCTAACCATCATGATGACAGCAAACAATAAAACAACACTTAGAATTAATTTTTGAATTTTCATTTTAACATTTTTTGTTATACATACTACATTGTTATACATAATAGATGAGAGTGGCTTTACTCATTTTAGCAAATAAGTCGTCAAATTATATTTGTTACACGATTTGTAAAAAATATTCTATTTTTTTTCTAAAGGCTTTGTTAAAATAAATTACTTTATATTTGAAATATGAAATCAGTTGTAATTATTGGTGCGGGAAATGTAGCTTTTCATTTGACCCGAGCATTGGTTCAGAACACTGTAAATGTTCGGCAAATTTTTAATCGCACACTTTCGCGAGCGGAAGAATTGGGTGAAAGTCATAATATCAAATTCACCAATAAAATCTCTGAATTAGAGAAAGCTGACTTATATATTATAGCAGCAGCCGACAAAGGTGTAGAAGAACTTTCTCATTATATACCTTATGACGACACCTTGGTCGTTCATACTTCAGGTTCTTTGCCGATGAATATTTTGAAGGGGAATTATAGAAAAGGTGTACTATATCCTTTGCAAACTTTCACCAAGAAGAAATCATTGAGATACGAGGAAATTCCATTTTTTGTCGAAGCTGAAAATAAAGAAGACGAAGATAATTTGTATAAGTTGGCCGATAGAATATCGAATGAAGTCCACAGAGTCGATAGTGAAAAACGATTGAAAATACATATGGCAGGTGTTTGGACGTGTAACTTCGTCAATCATCTGTATCAAATCGGACAAGATATTTGTGATGAAGCTGGTGTTCCTTTTGATGTGCTCAGACCTTTGATCAAAGAAACTGCTATGAAAGTTCAGGAAATCAGTCCACATGATGCTCAAACAGGCCCTGCAAGAAGAAAGGATGAAATCGTCATCCAAAAACATTTGGAAAGCATAGAGGATTCTCGAATGCAACAATTGTATCAATTATTAACTGATTCAATCCAAAGAAAATTCAAAAATGATTAGTTATAAACAAAAATTAAGAAATATCACAACCTTTATTTTTGATGTGGATGGTGTTTTGACCGATGGAACACTTATACTTATGCCAACAGGTGAAATGGTTAGAACCATGCACACCAAAGATGGTTATGCCATTCAATTGGCTATCAAAAAAGGTTTTAAAGTTGTAATTATCACCGGCGGAAAAGATCCTATGGTGGTTGAGAGATTGAAATATTTAGGAGTGTATGATATCTATACAAATGTTAGCAATAAAATGGAAGCTTATCAAGATTTACTCGATAGCTACGACTTAAAACCTGAGGAAATTATATATATGGGCGACGATACACCTGATTTAGAAGTCATGAAAGCAGTTGGTCTGGCTTGTTGTCCAAATGATGCTGTTTCTGACATTCGATCGATTTCAGAATATATTTCTTTGGTCGATGGTGGAAAAGGCTGTGTTAGAGATATCATCGAACAAACCCTTAAAGTTCAAGAAAAATGGTTCGATTCGACTGATGACATAAAATCGGTTTAAATTCATTGTATGATTTTAGAAAATCTAAAAGACAAGAAAATCCTTTTGGCCTCAAAATCACCAAGAAGGCAAGAGCTCTTGAAAGCTTTGGGGATTTCATTTGAAATTGTTGTAGTCAATTGCGATGAAACATATCCCAACCATTTAAAAAATGAAAAAATCACTGATTTTATTTCAGAAACAAAAGCCAAGGCTTATTCAGAATTAAAAAAGAATGAAATATTAATTACTGCCGATACTTTGGTTGTTTTAGATGATCAAATTTTGGGTAAACCTAAAAATGAAGCACACGCTTTTGAAATGATTAAAAGTTTGAGTCAAAACACACATCAGGTTTATACTTCAGTCAGTATAAAATCGATAGATCAATTAATTACTATTTCAGATAAAACTGAAGTTAGTTTTGATTTTATAAGCGATGATGAAATCAATTATTATATAGAAAATTACAAACCTATGGACAAAGCAGGTGCTTATGGCATACAAGAGTGGTTAGGTTTTGCGAAGGTTTCTAAAATCGTTGGTTGTTATTACAATGTGATGGGTTTACCTCTCAACAAATTGTATCATACTTTGAAAAAATTTTAATACCAATAAAAAATGCCTGATTTCTCAGGCATTTTTCAATTATATCTATTAAAAACTAAGCATCAATTTTTGCATAGATAGCATTCTTTTCAATGAATTCTCTTCTTGGTGGAACATCATCTCCCATCAACATTGAGAACACTCGATCAGCTTCTGCTGCATTGTCAATTGTTACTTGTCTTAAAGTTCTGTTTTCTGGGCTCATGGTAGTTTCCCACAATTGCTCAGCATTCATTTCACCAAGACCTTTGTATCGTTGAATGTTTACACCTCTACCAGTTCCATCTGACCAATCGTCAATAATTCTATCACGCTCTTCATCATTCCAAGCATATTGTTTTCTCTGACCTTTTTTGACCAAATACAATGGAGGCGCAGCAATATAAATATATCCGTTTTCAATCAACTCTTTCATATAGCGGAAGAAGAACGTCAGAATTAAAGTTGCAATGTGGCTACCATCCACGTCAGCATCCGTCATAATAACGATTTTATGGTAGCGTAATTTTTCGATATTTAAAGCTTTGCTATCTTCCTCAGTTCCAATTGTTACTCCAAGCGCTGTATAAATATTTCTAATTTCTTCATTTTCAAAAACGCGATGTGCCATAGCTTTTTCAACGTTCAAAATTTTACCTCTCAACGGCAAAATGGCTTGAAAATGTCGGTCACGTCCTTGTTTTGCAGTTCCTCCAGCTGAATCTCCCTCCACTATGTAAAGTTCACTTTCCGCTGGATCCTTTGAAGAACAGTCTGCTAACTTTCCAGGCAATCCACTCCCACCCATAGGGTTTTTGCGTTGAACCATCTCTCTTGCTTTTTTAGCTGCTTGTCTCGCTTTTGCTGCTAAAATCACTTTCTCAACGATGATTTTCGCTTCGTTTGGATTTTCTTCTAAATAATTGGTAAGCATTTCACCAACGATTCTGTCAACTGCACCACTTACTTCTGAGTTACCCAATTTAGTTTTGGTTTGACCTTCGAATTGAGGTTCCATAACTTTCACTGAAATAACTGCAGTCAATCCTTCACGGAAGTCATCACCAACTATTTCTACTTTCTCTTTGGCCAAATTGAAGTTCTCATCAGCGTATTTCTTCAAAGTACGCGTCAAAGCTCTACGGAAACCAGTCAAGTGAGTTCCTCCTTCGTGAGTGTTGATATTGTTTACATATGAATGTAAATTTTCATTGAAAGAAGTGTTGTAACGCATTGCCACTTCAACTGGAACACCATCTCTCTCACCATCCATATAGATGATATCTTCCATCAAAGCTTCACGGTTACCATCAATAAATTCAACAAATTCTTTAAGTCCACCTTCCGAATGAAAAGTTTCTTTCAGAACATTACCTTCTTCATCTCTACTTCTCTCGTCAATTGTAATGATGGTAAGTCCACGGTTCAAATAGGACAACTCCCTCATCCTCGATGACAAAGTACTGTAATTATAAACCGTCTCATTGAAAATTGTATGATCAGGCTTAAAAGTAACTATCGTCCCTGTATCCGTAGTTTCCCCATCTTCTTTTACTGGATATAAGCTATGTCCTTTTTCGTATTCTTGAACATAAACTTTGCCTCCGCGATGAACCTCTGCTTTCAAGTGAGAAGAAAGTGCGTTTACACAAGAAACACCCACTCCATGCAATCCACCTGAAACTTTATAGCTGTCTTTATCAAACTTTCCTCCGGCTCCAATTTTGGTCATTACTACTTCCAAAGCAGAAATTCCTTCTTTTTTATGTAGATCCACTGGAATACCACGACCGTTATCTCTTACTGAAACTGAATTATCTTCATGAATAGTAACTGTAATGGTATCACAGTGTCCTGCCATGGCTTCATCTATAGAGTTGTCAACAACCTCATAAACCAAATGATGAAGACCTCTCGGTCCTACGTCTCCTATATACATAGATGGACGCATCCTAACATGCTCTATCCCTTCTAACGCCTGAATACTGTCAGCCGTGTATGTGTTTTTACTCATAAAATCTTTCTTACTTTTTCAATCTAACAAATATACGAAATTTAAGCCACTTTTAAGTTAGCTTATTGCTTTGCAATGATTAGTTTTCAACAATTCATTGAAGTTTTTCACAAACCTAAATAAACGACCTTTTTCGTATCAAAAAACTCATGGTTATAGTAATCCGAAATCGGGTATTCTATAGCCGATGGGAAATCTTTTAATTCTTCAGTCAAATCTCCTCCTTTTAGATACAAAATCCCGTTGGGCAAAGGATTTTTCTCCTCTTTTTTGATTTTATTTCTAACCCATCCGACAAACTTAGGCATTTGAGTAACTGCTCTACTTACGACAAAGTCATATTTATCTTTGATTTTTTCTGCTCGAATGACTTCAGCTTTGGCATTGGTCAAACCTACGGCATCGATGACTTCATTGACAACTAAGATTTTCTTTTGAATCGAATCGACCAAATGAAATTGAACTTCAGGAAATAGTATTGCCAATGGAATGCCTGGAAATCCTCCACCAGTTCCCACATCTAAAACTTTTGAATTCGATGTAAATTTCATCACTTTAGCAATTGCCAACGAATGTAAAACGTGTCTGACATATAATTCGTCTATATCTTTTCGTGAAATCACGTTGATTTTCTCATTCCATTCGGTGTACAATGCTTCTAATTGAGCAAATTGTTCGATTTGTTTTTCGTTTAAATCAGGAAAATATTTCAACAATTCATCCATGAATTCTTTGTTTTACTTTAAAATTTCTGAAACTTTCTCACACACATAACCCAACAACTTTTCATCTTCTTCTGTGAATGGATCCAATGCATGACTATCAATATCGATTTGACCTATATTTTCCCCATCTTTAAAAATAGGAACTACAATTTCCGATTTTGTATCTATGCTACATGATAAATAATTGTCCTCCTTACTTACATCTGGCACAACAAAAGTTTGATTGGAAACAGCAACTTGACCACAAATTCCTTTGCCAAAAGGAATAATCGTATGATCGGTCGGTGCTCCCACATAAGGACCTAATTTCAATTCTTCTTTATCGCCATTTCTAAAATAAAACCCTACCCAATTGTAATGCGGAATTTCATCATGCAACAATTGACAAACTTTTTGTAATTTTTCTTCAACTGTTTGATCTGTACCAAAAATGGTATCTATTCTTCTCCTTAAACTCTTCATATTCTTCAATTAAGATCTGCAAATTTAGAGCTTTTAATCCGTATAATTAATTTAACTTTGTCGATTCAAAGATAAATTAATGCGAGAGTTCAAACCAATACTTATTTTCATACTAAAATTTGTAATCGTAGGAACTGTGTTGGTTCTTTTGTACAATCTTTACCTCGATCAATACCACAAATACAATCTACCAGATCCTTATAGTATTTTTATAGCTGACTGTACAGTGATGACACTGAATTCAGCTGGATTTGACTCTTCAACTGCCATAGATGAAACACGACCATGGGTTTGGATAAGAATAGACGATCAGTGGCCATCCATTATCAATGAAGGCTGTAATGCAATTTCGGTCATGATAATTTTCGTCGCATTTATCATCGCATTTTCAACCACTTGGAAACAAACAAGTCTATTTATTTTGAGCGGATTGTTCATCATTCAAATCATGAATATCCTCCGGATAGCTCTACTCAATTATATATTTGTTTATCTACCCAACTATGGAAAAATCGCTCATGATTATTTATTTCCAGCCATCATTTATGGAACGGTAGTGTTCTTATGGATCATTTGGGTAAGGTTTTTCGCTCTAAAAATCAAAAGTATTGATCAAAGAAAATGGTTGAATTATTTGATTGCATTTGCCTTGGTTTTCGGATTAATTTTGGTCAGAATGTATGAGAGTCAATTGTTCTATGATCCTTTTTTACAATATTTCAAAGGTGATTATTTCAATGCTGAATTTCCAAAATATGATTTAAATAAAATTGGTTTAAATATAGTTTTTAGATACGTACTGAACACCTTAATTTCCTTAGGAATCATTTGGTTTTTATTCAAAGACAAGCAAAAACTTAGGTTTACTATATTTGTTTCATTGGTATTCTTAATTGTCTTATTGCCTATATATTTATACATGATTAAAACCGAATTTTCGATTGGTCAAAACATCGGATTTTATATCAGAAGATTTTTGATACAACCTATGTTGGTTTTAATGTTGGTTCCTGCATTTTTCTACCATCAATATTTAACCAAAAGAGAAAAATTGAAGCAATAAATTTTAATAAAAAAACCGCTTTTCTTGGAAGAAAAGCGGTTGATTCATTTTGGAAAAGTATAATTTATCTTGCGATATAAGATTTTAATATCTTCGATCTTGAAGTGTGTTTCAATCTTCTGATCGCTTTTTCTTTAATTTGTCTGACACGTTCACGGGTCAAATCAAAAGTTTCACCAATTTCTTCTAAAGTCATTGGATGAGAACCGTTCAATCCATAATACAATCTGATCAAATCAGCTTCTCTTGGCGTTAAAGTTTGTAATGCTCTTTCGATCTCAATTCTTAGAGATTCGTCCATTAATTCCTCATCTGGATTTGGAGACTCACCTGTGTTCAACACATCATATAAGTTTGAATCCTCACCTTCTACCAACGGTGCGTCCATGGAAACGTGTCGACCAGAGTTTCTCAATGATTCTTTTACATCGCTTTCTGAAATGTCCAATAATTCAGAGATTTCTTCTGCCGATGGTGCACGTTCGTGTTCTTGTTCCAAAGTAGCATATGCCTTGTTGATTTTGTTGATTGAACCAATTTTGTTCAAAGGCAAACGAACAATACGAGATTGTTCTGCTAAAGCTTGAAGAATCGATTGACGAATCCACCAAACTGCGTAAGAAATAAATTTAAATCCACGAGTTTCGTCGAAACGTTGAGCCGCTTTAATCAATCCTAAGTTTCCTTCGTTGATTAAATCTGGTAAGCTCAAACCTTGGTTTTGATATTGTTTTGCAACTGAAACTACGAAACGCAAGTTAGCTTTGGTCAATTCTTCTAAGGCTATTTTGTCTCCAGCCTTGATTCTTTGAGCTAATTCTACTTCTTTTTCCGCAGTAATTAAGTCAACTTTTCCAATTTCTTGTAAATACTTGTCCAATGAAGCAGTCTCCCTATTGGTTACCTGCTTAGTAATTTTTAGCTGTCGCATTCTCTAAAATGAATATTTAATGTTGTTTGATTCTAATTATATATACGTAAAAAGTGAAGAAAATGTTACACCAAAATCAATCTTATTTTTAATTATTATAATTTAAATCAAGATTTTTAGACAAAACGAAATACAAGCGTTTGATTTTCAGTCAATTAAAAACTCAATTCTTGAAATCATAAACTTTTCTAAAAATTTCAATTTTTATGTTATAGATCTGAATTCGAAGTATTTTGATTCAAAAAAAAACTCAAATAAGTATTGTTTTTCAACAAATGAATGGTGTCACTATTTTTATTTTTCCATAAAAGATACGGATGATTTACATCTTTCAGGTAATTGATTTTTTCTAAATCTTCGAGTAATTCAAGTTGTAGGGTTGAATCATTTTTCACCCAATCGATACTATTTTTAATCAAAGTTGCTTTGGTGTCCAGATAAAATGGATCATTGACTCTGAGCGAACCATCTCTTTCCAATCCCCATTTGATTTCCAAAGGGTTGATCATCATTTCTTCTGTGATAAAAACTTTGGAGCTATTCAAAACAAATCGCACCATAAAAACCAATGCGACTAAAATAGCACAAACCATTATCCAATAGAATGTTCTCCAATTTGTTTCTTTTATATTCTTTTCTTTCAAAAGGCTAAATCATGAGATAGATACTTACAAAAGTAGAAAAATTCTTCAATCTTAAGACTTCTTTTAATATACTTATTTCTAAAGCAACAATAGA
>DEQC01000072.1:0-1799 GCA_002359055.1 Flavobacteriales bacterium UBA3376
TGCTCGTTGTTTTAATTTTATATTGGATTTTTAAATCCTATTTTTCCAAAAGGAAGTAATTTGATGTTTAAAGTTGAGAGAATCGTTTAAAATCAAATGTTTTATACATAAAAATTACTTCAAAAAGCACGATTTTACTTTTTATTTGTAAATACTAAAAGTTTATCTTTGCAAAATGGCAAATATAGTAAGTTTGATTGGTCGACCAAATGTTGGTAAATCTACTTTATTTAATCGCTTAGTACAAAAACGTCAAGCAATTGTTGACGATGTTTCAGGCGTAACCCGTGATCGCCATTATGGAAAGAGCGATTGGGTAGGAAAAGAATTCACTGTAATCGATACAGGTGGATATATCATTGGTTCAGATGATTCGTTTGAAGTCGAAATCAGAAAACAAGTCGAATTGGCCATAGAAGAAGCCAATGTGATTCTATTGGTTGTTGACAATCAGACTGGACTAACCGATATGGACAAAGAAGTTGCAAATTTGCTGAGAAGAAGCGAAAAACCTGTCATGTTAGTCGTAAACAAAGTGGATTCCAACAAGACTTTGGCGGATTCTTATGAATTTTATGAATTAGGTTTTGAACATTTCTTCAATATTTCAGCGATTACCGGAAGTGGAACAGGTGAACTTTTGGATGAAGTCGTTAAACATTTCGATGAAACTGCTTATGAAGATCCTTACGAAGGTCTGCCAAGAGTTGCAATAGTTGGTCGTCCAAATGCTGGAAAATCAACTTTGACCAATGCTCTTTTGGGAGAAGAGAGAAATATAGTCACTGACATAGCTGGTACAACTCGTGATTCAATTGAGACGCATTACAAAAAGTTCGGACATGAATTTGTTTTGATTGATACCGCCGGTTTGCGGAAAAAAGGAAAAGTAAGCGAAGATCTGGAATTCTATTCGGTGATGCGCGCTGTAAGGGTTGTAGAAGATTCTGACGTTTGTGTGTTAGTAGTTGATGCAACGCGTGGGATCGAATCACAAGATTTGAATATACTTTTTTTAGCACAAAGAAATAGGAAAGGCTTGGTGATCTTGGTAAATAAATGGGACCTTATCGATAAAGAAACCAATACCATGAAAGAATTTGAAAATAAAATCAAAAAGAAAATAGAACCTTTCGTAGATGTACCAATTTTATTTGTTTCTGCTTTGACCAAACAAAGAGTTCATAAAACAGTAGAGACGATTATGATGGTTAACGAAAATAGAAATCGTCGAATCAAAACAAGTAAATTGAATGATTTGATGCTTCCAATCATCGAAGCTACACCTCCTCCTGCAATCAAAGGAAAGTATATTAAAATTAAATACGTTACTCAATTGCCTACAAGAACTCCACAATTTGCATTTTTTGCGAATTTGCCTCAATATGTGAAAGAACCATACAAAAGGTTTATAGAAAATCAGTTGAGAAAGAACTTTAATTTTACTGGAGTTCCAATTGAGATTTATTTTAGACAGAAATAATTTTATTTATATCATAAAAAAGGGTGTTGATTCAAAAGAATCAATACCCTTTTACATGATTTAAAATTGCTCGGTCTTTTTCTTCTACACTTCCACCGAAATCATAACCTGGTAAAGCGCCTTCCCAATCTCCATAACCTGAATTTGGCAAAACAATAAAGCTTCTTCCAAAATAATCAGACATTTGATCGACTAATGTATTACGCTCTTCTTGCGTAGTGTCATTGAAAACTTCAGCAAAATCAATCAAATTATCTCCCAAATACATAAAAACTTCGTAATCTTTCAATATTTGTTGACGCCTTGGTTCTTTGTC
>DEQC01000072.1:1949-19153 GCA_002359055.1 Flavobacteriales bacterium UBA3376
GCTTCAACTTTATTTACCCATTCCGTCCAAGTTTTTGAATCGTATTCTTCACCTTTTAATGCTTGTGCAACTGCATAAGGTGAATTGTCCAAAACAGTTTCATCCAAATCAGTGATGATAGCAATCGGGCGCAAATGATTCATACTTGCTTTTTTTGTAACGATTTGAGTCGCTAAATTGTAAGCTTGATAACAAAGCGCTTTGAATTCAGCAGAATTTTGTTGCCACAAAGCAGAATAAACTTTTCCATTCAGAGCGATGTCATGAAGTTGGCGGTCAGAAGTTTCAATCGATTTTTGAGAATTGTTTACTTTCGAATATTCTTCTTTAATAATGATGGTCGGACTGCATGCAGAAATTATACTCACTAAAAACAGCCCAGCAATCAAACGATAAGTTCTGTTCATTTTTATGGTTTTAGCTGACAAAGTTACTTTTAATTTGGATATTAGTTTTTTTAAATTTTAATTTAACGCAATAAAATCGATAGCATAGATGTATAAAGATT
Source organism: Flavobacteriales bacterium UBA3376 (assembly GCA_002359055.1). GTDB lineage: Bacteria > Bacteroidota > Bacteroidia > Flavobacteriales > Weeksellaceae > Moheibacter. Next base: position 2,458 of record DEQC01000072.1, read on the forward strand.
TGACGAATCGGGATTTAGATGAATTTAAAAAAATTGTAGGTGAACTTTATGTTGACGATACAGCTATTGAAAATTACGCATCTGATGCTACCGAACAATTGAAGTTTTTTCCAGATGTAGTTTTGAAACCATCAACCGCCGAAGAAGTTTCTCAGGTTGTTAAATATTGCAACGAAAATTCTTTGCCGATTACACCAAGGGGCGCAGGTACTGGATTGTCAGGTGGTGCTTTGCCTATCAAAGGTGGAGTGGTGATTTCACTTGAGCGAATGAATAAAATTTTGTCAATAGATGAAAAGAATTTTCAAGTGAAATTGGAAGCAGGAGTGATAAATTATGATTTGCAATTGGCTTTGTCACAAGTAAACTTATTTTATCCGCCCGACCCGAGTAGTTGGCAAAGCTCTTTCATCGGCGGAAATATTATGACCAATGCCGGTGGTGCGAGAGCTGTGAAATATGGAGTTACATCGGCTTATGTATTGAATTTGGAAATGGTTTTGCCAAATGGTGAAATCATTTGGACAGGCGCCAATACATTGAAAAATAGTACAGGAATCAACCTCACTCAATTGTTTGTAGGAAGTGAGGGGACATTAGGAATTGTGACCAAGGCTATATTAAAAGTTTTACCTAAACCACAAAACGAAGTTTCACTTTTGGTTCCTTTCATGAAGATTGAAGAAGCTTGTGATGCAGTTGCAGCTTTGTTCAATGCAGGAGTTCAGCCTTCATCATTGGAGTTTATGGAAAGGAGAGCGATTGATGCTGTTTTGGAGTTTTTGGGTGAAACCAATGTGCCGGTAGAAGATGAAGTCGAAGCGCATTTGTTGGTTTCTTTGGATGAAAATATTGAAAATGAATTAGAAAACTGTTTGAAAGTTTTGGGTGCATTTGAAGTCGGAGAAATTCTTTTTGCTGAAACTGAATCAGAAAAAGAAAGGTTATGGAAAATCAGAAGGCGTTTATCGACCATAGTCAAACAAAATGGTTATACGATTGAAGAAGATACAGTAGTTCCGAGGGCTCATTTGGCAAAACTGGTCAAATCCATGCATCGATTGGCAGATGAGAGAGGTTTTAGAGTTGTGTGTTATGGACATGCGGGCGATGGAAATTTGCACATTAGAATCAACCACCCAAAACATAAAAATTCTTACAATATTCCAGAAATTCAATCCATTTTGAAAGAATTGTTCAAAATAGTTAGGGATTTGGGCGGAACGATTTCAGGCGAACATGGCATTGGTTTAGTGCAAAGACCGTATTTGCCAATTGTATTTTGTACTTCGAATTTAGAATTGCAAAAAAGTATTAAGAAAGCTGTCGATCCGAACAATATTATGAATCCTGGTAAATTATATATTTGATGAAACTTATCTGTTTTTCACATTCATTGAATCTCAAAATTCTTAATTTTGTTTCAAATTAAAGTTTATGCAATTCTTTTTTAATTTCAGTGAAGATATACCAGAACAATTTTATATGTCTGAGAACAATCAACCACCTACTGAATGTTCGGTTTGTGGAAGTGAATTTGGCGATCAACATTTTTTCATTGAAAAAGCGTTTCAAAAAACTCATGATGGATCGGAGTTTCAATTGACCTTCGAATATGCAGTTTGTGAACGTTGTAAAAAAGATATGTTGAAAAGTGTTTCGAAAGAATCGATGAAAAATATTCAAAACTTTGCGATGAATATGGGTGGAATGCCTGTTTTTGAAGATTCTGAAGAAATGGAAATCGATTTAGATTATATGATGAAACATTGTATCGCAAGTGGTAAATCTGTAGATGAATTGGATGAATATCATTTGGTGGGAATGTTCAAAGGTGGGAAATTGGTTCAATTGCCAATGTTGTATGGTGAAAGTTTTATCGAAGCGTATTCAGAGATTTTATCGGAAGAAACCAAAGGTTTTTTTGATGATTTTTTCAATCATATAACCATACTACCTCCAGCTTTTGCCAAGATTTTGGAAGATGAGAAACCCAAACGTCCAGTTTTGATTTAAATCAATGAATTCTAAGTTCAAATCCATTATCTTCGCAACATGATTTTAGTTACAGGTGCAACTGGTCTGGTAGGAAGTTACTTATTGTTGGAACTTTCAAAAAGAGGTGAAGAAGTATTTGCGATGAAAAGATCGACTTCATCCATTGAAGCAACAAAAAGATTATTTGAAGAGTTTTCAGATTTAGAAACTTTCGAGAAAATCAATTGGTTAGAAGCAGATTTGTTGGATGTTCCTTCATTGATTGAAGCTTTGAAAGGAATTAAAACAATTTATCATACAGCTGCAGCTGTGGGTTTCGATAAGAAAACTTCAAAAGTGATTAAAGACACCAATGTATTAGGTACTGAAAATTTAGTCAATATAGCATTGTCTGAAAAAGTTGAAAATTTGATTTTCTTCAGCTCTATTTCTACTTTAGACACATTGTTGCATGAAACTGAAATTCATGAAAATTCAAAGTGGAATCCAGAATTGAGTCATTCTGAATATGCAATTTCAAAGTATAAATCAGAAATGCAAGCTTGGCGTGGTTCTCAAGAAGGTTTAAATGTATTGGTTTTATATCCATCAATTATCATTGGAAGTTTCGATGGAAAAAGAGAAAGCGAAATGATTTTCCGTTTGGCTTCAAAAAAGACAGCTTGGGCAACGGGAGGAGTTACGGCTTATGTCGATGTTAGAGATGTAGCACATTGCGCAGTAGAATTGGCAGAGAAAGGAGTTTGGGAAGAAGGATATATTTTATGTTCGGAGCATCGTTCTTACATTGAAATTTTTAATTATTTAAGAAAAAAATGGGGAATGAGTCAAGCGCGACTTATCAATAAAAAACAGTTGAATTTATTCAGGAAATTATCGATCATCACTCAATATTTTGGTACACCATATTTAAGCAAATCCAATTATATCGCTTTGACAAATCGTTCGACTTATAGGAATGATAAGGTGAAAAAAACTTTGGATTTTGAATTCATTGGAGTAGAAGAAGCTTTGGATTTTCATTCGGAGCGATATCAATCAATTGTAAATAAAAATAATTTATAGAAATGGAAAATTTCAAATCAAAACTTCATCAGGACAAATTTAATGAGTCGGGTAGTGTAACTGCAAAATGTCCTTCCAATATTGCTTTGATTAAATATTGGGGGAAAAGAGAAATTCAAATTCCTATGAATCCTTCATTGAGTTTTACTTTGACAGAAAGTTTTACGGATACTGAGTTGAGATTTACACCAAAGGCAACTAAAGATTTTGATGTTGAGGTTTATCTTTCTGGAGAATTAAGGACAGACTTCGTTCCGAAAATTTTGAATTTTTTCAAGAGAATCGAGGAATTCGTACCATTTTTAAGAAATTTTTCATTTGAAATTCATACAAAAAATACTTTTCCACACAGCAGTGGAATTGCTTCATCGGCATCCGGAATGGGCGCTTTGGCCTTGTGTTTGGTGGGTTTGGAAGAGCATTTAGGAGCCGAGTTTCAAAAGGAAGAAAAACCAAGAAAAGCATCGTTTTTGGCACGGTTGGGGTCGGGTAGTGCTTGTCGTTCGATTTATCCAGGAATTACAGTTTGGGGTTCAAGTAATTTTGTAGAGGGAAGTTCCGATTTGTTTGCAGTGCCTTATCCATATGAAGTGCATGAAGTTTATGAAAATTTTTGCGACACTATATTATTGATAGATGAAGGTGAAAAAGCAGTGTCGAGTACAGTCGGGCATGGACTAATGAACAATCATCCATATGCGAAAAGGAGATTTACTTCGGCCAATGAAAATTTGAGCCAAATCATCGATAGTTTGAAAACTGGAGATTTAGAAGAATTTGGTAGAATAGTGGAGCACGAAGCTTTGAGTTTGCATGCGATGATGATGACTTCCAATCCCTATTTTATTTTGATGAAACCCAAAACTTTGGAAGCGATAGAAAGTATATGGGAGTTTAGAAGAGAAACATCATTACCAATATATTTTACTTTAGACGCAGGAGCCAATGTACATCTATTATATCCGCAAAAAGATAAAATTGAGATCAATCGATTCATTGAAAGTGAATTGAGAAGTAAGTGTAGTAATAAAAAAATGATTAAAGATTATATGAATTAACTTTTTTCTTAAAAAGATTTTTTTATCTTTGATATTATTAATTTTAATAAGTAACAAAAAAAGCAAGAAAATGAAAAAAATTTTTACTCTTTTTTCAGCAGCATTTATGATGATTGCTGTTGACGCTCAAACAACTATGACATTGTCTCAAACAAATGACGACGTAGTCCCAGAAAGTGCTGGTATTTTATCATGTAATAATACCAATAATGCTATTATGAGATTATTTGATTTATCAGATTATGGTATTACTGGTAACTTTACTCCAACGCAAGTAGATGCAGCTGCAATTATTTGGGATGGAGGTTATGGAGAAGCTACAATTTGGAATATACCAGGCGTAGATTATCCAGAAAGCATTCCACATGAAGCTTTTGAAGCAACTGATTTTTATGGTTACTATGGAAATAACTCAGGCGAAAGAGTTTGGGGTTGGGTAACTTTTGAAACTTTTGATGAGATTGAAGCACCATTGACTCCAGACACACAATTTGCTGTGGTAATAACTGGTTTTATTTCAAATGATGATGCAGGATGGGCTGAAAGTTTTGTTCCTCTACCTTCAGATGGTGGGTTTGTAAAATCTTCTTATTTCGGAGCTCCAACTTCAGAATGTATTGCTGTAGATGAAGGGGTTGTTACAAGATTAGATGTTGCAGGATTCCCACAGTATAGCTCTACTTTATTGACAGTTACTGGTGAAGCAGAAGGATTAGGTTTAATTTCTTTAGATAGCCGTGCTTTATCGGTTTATCCTAACCCTGCAACTGATGTATTGAACATTGATTTAGGAAGCAACAAAGTTGCTGAGTCAATTGAAATCGTAAACTTAACTGGACAATCAGTTATGAAGTCAAAAGCAGTTGAAGCTTTAGACGTTAGCTCATTAGCACCAGGTGTATATATTGTTAGAGTTAAGGACGCTGACAATGTAACTCACATGACAAGAATTGTTAAAAAATAATTCTTAATACAATTAAAATCTAAGGTCACTTGAAAGAGTGACCTTTTTTTATTTCCAATTTGATTGTTGTGATTGTATTTATTTAGAATTTGAACCTTTTTGTTTGACATAATGTATCGCAGCATTGAGCTCAAATCCTATCATAATTAGCAATACGTTGATGTAAACAAAAATCATCATTATCATCACCAATCCTACCGACCCATAAAGCAAATCATAATAATTGAAGCGCTTGATATAATATTGGAATCCCATCAATGTGATAAAAAACAAGACAGTTGCCATAAAGGCGCCAGGCGCCACATTCCAGATCCTTTGTTTAATATTGGTTCCATAATAATAAAGCATAATTAAAGAAGTGAAATAGAAAACAGAAGCCGATACAAAATTCAAAATCTGAATCATCGTAGGAACTTCTAAAAAAGCCCCATATTCCTCTATATATCTCCAAATGAAGTTGGTGTAATAGGTGAAAATTAATTGTGCAATGATGAAAATTACAAAAAACAAAGTGAGTACTATCGAAATCATTCGATTGTGAATTCCTTTTCTTTGTTTCGCATAAACATGTTCAGAAGCATTGAAACCATTGATCAAAACTGTAATTCCATTGGATGACAATAAAATAGTGATGACTATAAAAAACCATCCTAAAACTCGTTTGCCTTCGCCTCCCGCTGTTTTAGAAATGTAATCAATCACTTCACTGGTGATTCTTTCGGGAAGTATTCTCGGAATAAATTCAGAAAATAATAAAGTTTTTAATTCTGCGTATAAAGGCGCATAAGGCAAAGCGTTGAACAAGAAAATTAAAAATGGAAACAAACTAAAAAAGAATGCCCATGCAACCGCTCCAACTCTCAAACCAAAGGTTCTATTGGAAATTCCTTTGATCAGAATTTTCAATAGTTGATGCAAAGAAATACCTTCTAAAGTTGAAAACCTGATTTTCTTTGTAAAGAATTTGACGGATTTTGCATTTAAAAAATATTTCAACTTCGAACGTTTAGCCATACTTTTGTATTCAATTCAATGGATATGAATATAACATTAATTTGCATAGGGAAAACCGATGAACAATCTTTAGAAGAATTAATTTCAAAATATGAAAAACGTCTTCCAAATCATTGGAATTATAAAAGAATCGAAATCCCAGACATCAAAAATCGGAAAAACCTTTCTGAAACACAACAAAAAGAAAAAGAAGCTGAAAATATACTCGCAAAACTCGATCCTACAGACTATATCGTTCTGCTCGATGAAAGAGGAAAACAATGGAATTCTATTCAATTTTCATCTGAAATTCAGAATTGGATGAACCAATCCATCCGACATATAGTTTTTGTCATTGGTGGTCCTTATGGATTTTCTGAACAAATCTATAAACGAGCGAATTTGAAGTTGTCTCTGTCAAAAATGACCTTCACACATCAGATGATTCGTTTGTTTTTGGTAGAACAATTGTATCGAGCATTTAGTATATTGCAAGGTAAACCTTATCATCATGAATGAATTTTCTGAATTAAAAAAATCAGTTTCAAATAACTTGTCAAATTTTAAATTAAATCCAGTTCAAGCTATTTTTACTGCCTTTATTGTGATTGTAGCTCTACAATTAATTGCTGCATTTGTGACAATTCCCTTTGGGTTTATCAAAAAATTAGAACCATTGGGGATGCCCTTAGGATTTTTGATTGGAGGTTTGTCTGCGATTTTTTTGTCGATTACATATGTCAAAACAGAATGGAAATTCATTGTGGATCATCTTTTAAATCCAATCAGTTTGATGGTTTTGATCTTAAGTGTTTTGTTGTTTCTGTTCATGATTCCATTTACGGAATATGTAACTTCGATTGTCCCAACGGAAGGAATTCCCATCTTGGAAGAACTTTACAAAGTTATGAGTGGACATTTTGAAAGTATGTTTTCAAATAATTATCGAATAATCACTGGATTTATTACCGTTTGTATTTTAGCTCCTATCATCGAAGAAATTCTTTTCAGAGGAATTATTTTGCGAGGACTTTTACAATATGGTGCTTCACCGATTATGGCCATTTTTTTAAGTTCATTTTTATTTGGCTTGGCTCACCTGAATCCTTGGCAATTTTTAGGCGCAGGTATCTTGGGTGCGATTTTTGGATATGTGTATTATCGAACCCAATCACTTTGGTTACCAGTGTTTTTACACGCTTTGAACAATTGTATTTCGTTTTTTTTCTTGATGAAATACAATTCGATGGATGTAAATGTGACAGATGTAGATAGTTCGACTTCAGTGACAATCTTTTTTATATTAGGATTGATTTGCGCTTGGATCATATATAAATTAACAAAAAATAAACAACAATGGATTTAATTTTTGCATCGCACAACGAAAATAAAGTGAATGAAATAAGAGCCGTTTTTCCAGAAGATATTCGAGTGCTTTCACTGAATGATTTGAATTTCCATGAAGAAATCGAAGAAACGGGTTCAACTTTAGAAGAAAACTCGAAGATTAAAGCAGAAACAATTTATAGAACCACAAGAAAAAATGTTTTTGCCGATGATACAGGTTTATTTGTAAATGCTTTAAATGGCGTACCTGGAGTGTTCTCATCCCGATATGCTGGAACTGGAAATTCATTAGACAATATGAGAAAATTGTTGAAAGTCTTAGAAAATGAATCCGATCGTTCTGCATATTTTAAAACGCAAATTTGTCTAATTTACGATGGAGAAACTCACTTTTTTAGTGGAGAAATCCATGGTCAAATCATGAAAGAAATCAAAGGTACTCAAGGATTTGGATATGATCCGATTTTTGTGCCGGATGGATTTTCTGAGAGTTTTGCAGAAATGAACTTAGAACAAAAAAACAGTATCAGTCATAGATATTTGGCTGTTGAAAAATTGGTTAAATTTATAGAGAAAATAAAACAATAGATTGTCCATAAAACTCACCATATTAGGATTTAACTCAGCTGTACCCAAACAGAATTCAGCGCCTACTTCACAATTATTGGAGATTTCCAATCGTTTGTTTCTCATTGATTGTGGAGAAGGAACGCAAATTCAATTGAGAAATGCCAAAGCCAAATTTTCTCGAATCAACCATATTTTCATCTCTCATTTGCATGGCGATCATGTGTTCGGATTGATTGGTTTGATAAGTACTTTTCAACTTTTAGGCAAGGAAACTCCATTGTACATTTTCGGCCCCAAAGGAATTCAAGATTTTATCATGAATCAACTGAAACATACACAAGCGAGATGTTCTTTTGAATTGAAATTTAAAGAATTGAAATCCAAAGAAAGCGAATTGATTTTTGAAGATGATAAAGTGGAAGTTCACACGATTCCGTTGGATCATAGAATTTATACGAATGGATATTTATTCAAAGAAAAAGTTAAACCGAGAAGGCTGAATATACAAGCAGTTAAAAAATTTCCAGAAATTGAAGTCTGTGATTACAACAATTTGAAAAATGGAAAGGACTACGTTTTAAGCAATGGTGAAGTGATTCCAAATGAAAAATTAACCTTTGATCCACCGCGTTCATTGAGTTATGCTTTTTGTTCGGATACGCGTTATAAACCGGACATTGTTCCGATGATTAAAAATGTGGATTTGCTATATCACGAAGCTACCTTTTTAGATGAATTAAAAGAAATGGCAGTTTATACCGGACATTCGACTGCTAAAGAAGCCGCGATGATCGCAAAACAAGCGAATGCAGGACAATTGATCATTGGACATTTTTCGAATCGATACAATGATTTCAGAGTTTTGAAAGCTGAAGCATCTGAAATCTTCGAAAACACTATATTACCGAAACAATTAGGCGTTTATGAAATCAACGCTGAAGAATAATCAAAACCATCTCTTATGAAATTCAAAATTACCTCAATCCTTGGTAAAGCTGCTCAAACGATTAACAGATATCCATTCACGCTTTTTTATTCATTATTGATGACTATGACTGCGATTTATTTGGCAGAAAGCGACTATTTAAATAAGGAAAGTAATTTCATTGCGTTGAAGATTCTGATCGTCTCTTCTCTTGGGATTTCTCTTTCTTTTGCTTTGCAAATGTTGACTCAAAGAAATCGGAAATTCAAAATTTTCGAATTTTTTTTGATTTTATTTCTCTTGGGATACTATTTTATTTTGCCCAAAAATGAAGAGGATTTCACAGAAGTTTATGTTTATTTATTGATTCCAACATATATTTTAGCTCATTTATTAGTAGCGATAGTTCCTTATTTAAGTCGTGAAGAAACTGAGATTAAATTTTGGGAATACAACAAGAAACTATTTATCAACTACTTTCTAACCATTGTTTTTACTGGAGTTTTATGTGGAGGAATCGAATTAGCGATTTTGGCCGTCGATCATCTTTTCAATATAAACTTCAAATATTTGATTTATTATGATACATTTCTGTTTTTTCTGATTTTCGGAAGTACTTTCATTTTTACTTTATTCAATATCGACGGATTGTATGAACTTGAAAAGAAGGTTGAATATCCAGTGGTTTTAAAGTTTTTCTCTCAATTCATTTTGATTCCATTGTTGATTATATACTTGGTCATACTATATATTTATTCTTTTAAGATTTTGCTCCAATGGGAATTGCCGAGAGGTTGGGTAACATATTTGGTGTTAGCGTATTCCATTTTGGGGATTTTTGCTTTGCTGTTGGTACATCCACTAAAAGAGCAAACCAATAAATCTTGGGTAAAACTCTTTAGTCAAATTTTTTATTTCAGTCTGATTCCTTTAATGATTTTACTTTTCGTGGCTATTTTCACAAGATTATTGGAATATGGATTTACTGAACCAAGATATTTCGTATTGTTATTAGCGGTTTGGATCAGTTTGATATTCGTATATTTTGTGTTTTATAAAAAGGCTAACATCAAATTTATACCTATTTCACTTTTTGTTTTTGGATTGTTTGCATTGATTTTTCCTTTTTTAAACGCTTTCTCTGTGTCGAAAAATAGTCAGAAAAAGGAGTTGGTTAAAATCCTGTCTGAAAATAATTTACTTAAAGATGGTAAAATAGATTTTAACCAAACTGTTGAATACACTTTGGTCAAAGAATTAGAAGATAAATTCGATTATTTGGATGAACGAAATGAAAGGGATTTTTTATTGAAATTTTTAGTTGATGAGCAAGCTGAAAAAGCACTTGTAAAAGATTTTAGGTTTTGGAGTTTCAATGCTAAATTCGATAGTGTTATTTATGAAAAAAACACAGGAAAATCTCAGTATACTTCACTTAGGAATTTAAAAAAATCTTATGAAGTCGAAAGTTTTGATAGAGTGATTTCATCTAATGCGATATCAGATGAAAATTTTAAAATCAATGAAGATGAATTTAAATTTATAACATATGAAAATCAATACAAAGTGGTGATGAACCAAAAGGATTCTATCGATTTAATGCCTGAAATCAAAGAGTTTTTTGAGGATCAAATGCATGAAAATAATATGGTTGATGATCTATCTATTGATTTTGAATTAGGAAAATATAAGTTCAAATTAGTTTTTAATCATATTAATTTTTCTTCTTATAGAAATTCGGCTACTTACTTTTTTAACGAAATGTATCTTTTAGTGAAATATTAATCACAACTATTTATATTTTCATTTCTTAGACTTTTTGATATTACCTCCAATTTGTATAAATTGCAGAGCAACACTCTAATTGAAACTAAAACTATGAATGACTTTTTATACGCTTTTGTATTTTTTACAATACTTAATTGGTCTTGCAAATCTTCCACTCAACCACAAGATAAAGTTGTTTATACAACTCCTACTTCTGATTCTTCTGAAGCTTTGGCTTGGTTGAATTCGATTTTTGAATGTGAAAATGAAGAATTTAAATTTTGTTTTCCTGATGAAGAAAAAGTTCTAACCCAAGACTTTTATCAATTTTTGATCGAATCCAATCAGTTTCACATCGATAGTTATGAATTGAATTCTATCGATAAAAATTATTTAGAAAATAAGCTGAAAAATAAATGGCCAAACTATAAAATTTCCAAAGAAGAAACTTGGCCTTTTGGAAGAGGAAATGGTGATGTGAAATATTTAGAAAAAGTCGAAATTGAGCCTTTAGGTAATAAGAAGTATTTTGTTAGAATTCAATATTCAGATGATTTTTCGACCGATAATGAGGTAGAATTGATCAAAACAGAAAATGGCTTTCTGATTGATTTTATAGAAACTAAATATGAAATTTTGTTGAATGAATCCGATCAACAAACTTCTTCAAACATCGAAAAATTCACTCAAAAATGGACTTGGACTTATAAAAATGACGCCGTAGATAATTTGCTCGATACCTATGAAGGTGAGATGTCGGCATATTATAATCCTGATACAAGAAAGTGGTTATTTACCAAAGAATCTTATGGAAACAGCGGTGATATGGTGAATTGGGTGATTGGAGATTCAAATGGTGAATTTGTTTTTTCCTTTCAATCTGTTCATCCTGCGGAACCTTATTCAACAATGAATTTCACTTTGGAAAAACCTAATTATATTTTTTCGTTAGAAGAATTGTATAAACCTTTGAACAACACAAAAGTATTTAATTCAGGGTCAGAATTTGGAGAGATTTTAGGAGTAGAATATGAGAGAATTTATCCGAAAAATACAATCAATTCAACTCGTGTGTTTTTGGGAGAAACTCAAGCCGATATGACAGCATTTTATGGATTCAATCAAATTGATTCCGAGACGAAATTGCTTTATACATTTGATTTGGATAAAAATAATTTTATTTATTTAGAAGAGAAAACAACTTTAGGACATGATGAAAAGAAAATCGAACTCGATTTTAAAGGAATTACTAAAGTTGAAAAAATTATCGAACTCAAATAATAGATTTGAATTTTTTCATTTGATTAAATAAGGGTGAGATTTTTCAAGAATTTCACCCTTGATTTTTTTATAATAAATTCAATAAATCTTGTCGTTTTATTTTGTTGCTTTCGGTTCTTGGGAATTTTTCAAAGAAATATATTTCTTTCGGATATTCATATTTATCCAATAAATTTTCAGGAAGATTGATTTCAAATTCCTTGCTTTCAATGATTAAAATTAATTTCTCGCCCAAAATTGGATCAGGAAGTGAACTTATAATAAACTCAGCGTTTATAATTGGTTTGAGCTTTTTTTCGATTTGCTCTGGTATCAGTTTTATGCCACCCGAATTGATCACATTGTCAAATCTTCCCAACCATTTGAATGCATTTTTATTTTTGATTTCTACTATATCGTTTGTGATTATTTCTTCTTTGAAATATGGCGTTTGAATCACCAAACAATTTCTTTCATCTTTACGAATTTGAATTTGATTCAACACATTGAAATATTGCTCACAAATTTGCTTAAGACCAATGTGAGTAATGGTTTCCGTCATTCCATAAGATTCGTAACTCACGGTTTCTAATTTCAATAATCTTTCTCTTAATACATCGGACAAAGGTGCACCACCTATCAAAAGAGTTTTGATTTTTTTCATTTGTTGAAATGATTTCTCAACTTGCATAGGAGTTAGTGGAGCAAAATCCACCTCATCAATTGAACTTAAATCAATAGTGGCTTTAGGTTGCATACAATAGAGTTTTAACTCGAGTTCTATGGCTCTTACCAACATCATTTTTCCAGCAATAAAGTTTACAGGCATACATAACAAAGCTGTTTTTCCTTTGGTTAAATCGAAAAAATCTCCAGTCATCTGAGCACTTAATTTCATGGCAGATTTAGGTAATTTTATCGGACTTGGATTTCCTGTTGATCCTGAAGTATGCGCAATTATAAAATCAGCATCGGATTTCCAATCTTCATAAAAGTTTTTTATTTCTTTTTGCCATTGAATCGATTCGTCGAATGTATCGAATTTTTGTTTTGAAAAATCTAAAACTATCATTGCTTATAACTTTCTCCTGCTTTAATTTCTGTTGACAAATAATTGTTGTTGGGCGGAATCGGGCAATTGTAATAATTGCTGTAGGCGCAATATGGATTGTAAGCTTTGTTGAAATCAACGATCAATTCATTATTGATAATATCGGTTGTTTCAAAATCCAAATAACGTCCGCCACCATAAGTTGTTTCTCCATTTGTGTCGTCCATAAACGGAAGAAAAAGATGATTTTCGTAACCTTCAATCGGCGGATCTGATGCGTATATACTCAATGAATGCTCTTGTTGATTCAATTCAAAATTCAACTTTCCATATTCTTTATAATATTTGATTTTGTTGGCAGAAGTTGGAAAAGCAATGGTCTTTTGACTTTCTGAAGGAGTAAATTGCGCTTTGACAACATAATTTAAATCGATAGGAAAAAAATTTATTCCTTGAAAATCTTCGATTTCATCTTCTTTTAAAGGAGTGGTTTTTGGATTTTCCCAGTTTGATTTTAAATCCAATTGAAATTCCATGATTTCAGTGATTAAACTTCTTTGCTCATTCGATCGATTGCTCAAATTTTGAGTTGTACACGATGAATTGATTAAAATAATCAATAGCAACAATAAATATTGTTTTTTCATTCTTTAAAATTAAACATAAAATAGTTTATCACCTATGGTTTTAAGTTTTGATTCAAAGTTGTTTTTGAACAAACTACCTGTTCCTAAACCTTGAGGCATCGGGTTTTCTAAGGTGAAAGTCCATTGAGCAATTGCATTCAAACCTATATTTCCTTCCAAAGCAGAAGTGATCCACCATCCGATATTTAATTCTTCAGCTGCATCTATCCATTCTTGACTACCTTTCCAACCACCGATCAAACTCGGTTTCAAGATGATGTATTGAGGTTTGATTTTTTGGATTAATTCGATTTTTTTGTTCAACTGAGTTACTCCAATCAATTCTTCATCCAAAGCAATTGGGGTAGGTGTAATTTGACAGAGTTCTGCCATGTTATCGATTTGTTTGGATTTGATAGGCTGTTCGATCGAATGAATTTCTAATTCAGCCAATTCATTCAAGACAATTTTTGCTTCTTCAAACGAAAACGCTCCATTGGCATCGACTCTGAGTTCTAAATCTTGAGAAGAGAACTCATTTCTGAGTTGTTTTAGAATTTCTCTTTCTTCTTTCCATTTGACTCCAATTTTTAATTTAATACACTTGAAATTATCTTCTAATTTATCTTTGATTTGGTCTTTCATAAATTCCAAGTCACCCATCCAAATCAATCCATTGATAGGAATTCCAACTTTTTCTTTTGTGAATTCAGATTCAAATAAAATTGGCGAATATGAATTGTGATTTTCTGGTTTTTCAGACGCTTTCAATGCTTGTTCCAAACCAAACTGAATGGAAGGAAATTCTCTGAGTTCTTCCCACCAATTTTCGTTCGATGCATCGAAATTTTCACAAGTTGATTTTAGAATTTCTTCATAATTTTCAACATCGTCATGACTTAATCCTCTAAACAAACCAGTTTCGCCAAAAAAAGTCGATCCATTTCTTGTGATTTTTATTATGAAGGTTTCTTTTTCTGTCAATATACCTCTTGATGTACCACTTGGTTTCTTTAAGATTAGGTTAAGTTTTTCATATAATAATTGCATTCGTATTAAATTATTTTGTTATGCTTGATAGTTATTAAAACTATTATACTTTTGTACAAAATTGTAAAAATTAAATTTAATGAGAACAAATTTACTAATTCTGCGATCATTGGTGTTTGTCCTTTCAGGGATGATGTATGCACAAACAATGGGTTCCGCAGCAATGAATTTAAGTGACTCTCAAAACAGAGTTAAACTAAAGGCTTCAGAAGCTCTGAAGCTTGAAAAAAATGTGTTTCAAGGCAGTTTTGCGCCTGATTTTAATTTAGAAACTACTTCAGTAGATGAAACGGTTTGTTTCTTAGATGATTTTTCTGACATTGTGAACGGACTTAGCAATGATCCTAATGGTTCAGGTACATCGTGGAATGGAAATGATGATTTCCCAACTGTACAAAGAGCTTTTCAAGCCGGTGGAGCAGTAAAATTAGGTACAGGATCAAAAATAGGTTTCATCGAATCAAGAGATTTGACTGAAGTAGAAGGAGACATTACTGTAAATATTATGGTTAAAGGTTGGACGAATGTTGAAGGAGATTTAATTGTAAGCATAGACGGACAATCAGAAACTCTTACTTACACAGCTGTAATGGCAGAAGATTTTGAAGAGGTAACTGTAAACTTTACAGAAGTAACTGCTGGTTCAAATTTGAAAATTGCAACTTCTGCAAAAAGAGCATTTATTGACAATGTAGAAATC
The DNA here is from genome assembly GCA_002359055.1 of Flavobacteriales bacterium UBA3376. Lineage (GTDB taxonomy): Bacteria > Bacteroidota > Bacteroidia > Flavobacteriales > Weeksellaceae > Moheibacter. The sequence goes on from DEQC01000072.1 coordinate 17,832, forward strand.
ATTTGTGAAGAAGAGGCAGTGGTTGAAGGATGTTTAGACGCACCTTACGGACAATATCCATTTGAGGTTTATCAGCCAATTTGTGTTGGAGTTGATGAAATGATAGTACCTGATGCATGGACTGGAGAATATTCTTTAGTTGCATTAACTTCAGGTGTTGATTATACTTTCAAAAGTTCAATAACTACCGATTATATTACAATTTCTAATGCAGAAGGAACAGAGGTTTTAGCTGTAGGAGAAGGTGTGGTTGAGTTTACTGCATCAGCTGATATGGAAGTTAGATTCTATACTCATGTGAATGATCAGTGTGAAATGGATTTAGAGGATCGTGCAAGAATTGTATTCTGTGGTGAAGTTGTAGTTATTGAAGATCCGGATTTTGATTGTTTGAAAGGCAATGGACTTGCAGACACTGAAATCGAGGAAGGTTACAATATTACAGAAGAATCTGAATTTGGAGTGGCAAGTAAATTTGTAGTTGATGAAGGAATGGAAATGGAAGTTCATCAAATAACACTTGACGTTTTAACTTTATCGAACATAAGCAATTCAACGATCAATTTAAGAGAAGATTTATCTGGTGCACCAGGTGAGATCATTGAAACTATTACAGTTCAGCCAACAGAAGCAATCGTACATAGCGTATTATTTGGTTACCCAATTTATCATTTGGTTTATGATTTAGATGGATCGATTGTTCTTGGAGAAGGAACTTATTGGATTGAACCATCTTTAACGAGTGAAACAAACAATGGTGTTTATTGGGCTTTAATTCCAAATTCATCAACTGAAGCAAATTTATTTCTAAGTGATGATTTTGGAGAGACTTGGGTTGAGGATGATGAAAACTTTAGTGCAGTGTTCTTTGTAGCTGGTGTATGTACAGAAGCGACTGAAGAACCAGAAGATTGTGAAGCTGTTGATGTACCATATATAATGGATTTTGAAACGGCTATCGCTCCTAATGTGCCAGAATGTACAAGTTTGGAAAATGTTGGTTTAGGAAATGATTGGACAACTTACACTGGCTCAAGCTACGGATTTACTGGAACTTTTTTGAGATATATATGGCATGATGAAAATCAAGCAGACGCATGGTTTTATACTCAAGGAGTTAATTTAGTTGAAGGCGAAACTTATAAAATTTCATACGATTATGGTGGGACTTCAGTTGCATTCCCTGAGGACTTAAGAGTAGCCTATGGATCAGCAGCAGAAAGTACTGCTATGACAAATGTTCTAGCAGATCATCAGGAGATTACTAATAGTTCTCCAATCAACCACGAAGTGATTTTTACGGTAGATGAAAGTGGAGTTTA
>DEQC01000084.1:0-16442 GCA_002359055.1 Flavobacteriales bacterium UBA3376
ATTCACCCAACTTGTATTCCTGTACATGGAACCAATCAATCAAAGTTAACTTTGATGTCGGAATCACTTCGTAACTCCGGTCGAATTTGGGTGCCTAAAAAGAAAGAGGATGCAGTTGCTATCCGTGAGGGTAGATTGAAGCCGACCGATATCAAAGAAGAAGACAGAGATTATTATTTAGAAAGAAGATATCCTGCGTTTGGTAACCTTGTACCAAGAGACGTTGCTTCTCGTGGTGCTAAAGAGCGTTGTGACGCTGGATTTGGAATCGAGAACAACGATACCAAAGAAGGAGTTTTCTTAGATTTCTCGACTGAAATCATGAAGAAAGGTCGTGAAGTAGCTTATGCACAAGGTGATCATAACCCAAGCGAAGCTAAAATCAAAGAATTAGGTAAAGCATGGATCAAAGATAAATATGGAAACTTGTTCCAAATGTATCAAAAGATCACTGACGATAATCCTTATGAAACACCGATGAAAATTTATCCAGCAGTTCACTATACGATGGGTGGGATTTGGGTAGATTATAACTTAATGAGCACCATTCCAGGTTGCTACGTATTGGGTGAAGCTAACTTCTCCGATCACGGTGCCAACCGATTAGGTGCTTCTGCTTTGATGCAAGGTTTAGCGGATGGATATTTCGTACTTCCTTATACCATCGCTGATTATTTAGCCGATGATATACGTACAGGAAAAATTCCAACCGATACACCTGAGTTCGAACAAGCAGAAAAGGATGTTAAGGATAAAATAGATAGGTTAATCAATAATAAAGGTACTCATTCAGTCGATAGCTTCCACAAAAGATTAGGAAATATCATGTGGAATAAAGTTGGAATGGCAAGAAACGAAAAAGGACTGAAAGAAGCCATAGTAGAAATCGAAGAATTGAAACACGAATTCTACAAAGATGTTTATGTACCTGGTGATGCTACAGAATTCAATCCTGAATTAGAAAAAGCAATACGCGTTGCTGATTATTTAGAATTAGGACAACTGATGGCAATGGATGCTCTACAAAGAAAAGAATCTTGTGGTGGACACTTCCGTGAAGAATACCAGACAGAAGATGGAGAGGCACTTCGTGACGATGAAAACTTTGCTTTTGTTGCCGCGTGGGAATACAAAGGAGAAGATATCAAACAAGAAGTGATGCATAAAGAAGACTTGAAGTTTGAGTTTATTGAATTAACACAAAGAAGTTATAAATAATTTTAGTATTAGATTTTGAAATCATTTGAAATCTAAAGTCTAAAATCAAAATTCTAAGATTATGGCAACAAAAAATATAAATGTTACTTTGAAAATTTGGAGACAAAAAAACTCCAAAGCCAAAGGACAAATGGAAACATACAAATTAAATGACGTTTCTACTGATAGCTCGTTTTTAGAAATGTTGGACCAATTGAACGAACAACTGATCAGCGAGCGCAAAGAACCAATTGCCTTTGACCACGATTGTCGTGAAGGTATTTGTGGAATGTGTTCTCTATATATCAACGGTCGCCCACATGGTCCAGACACTGGAATTACTACTTGTCAACTCCATATGAGAATGTTCAACGATGGTGATACGATTTATGTTGAACCATGGAGATCTGTAGCTTTCCCAGTTATAAAAGACTTGGTGGTTGATAGAACTTCTTTTGAAAGAATTCAACAAGCAGGTGGATTTATTTCTGTAGGAACTTCTGGTAATACCGTGGATGCAAACGCAATTCCTATCAACAAACAAGATGCTGATGATGCATTTGATGTTGCAGCTTGTATCGGATGTGGTGCTTGTGTTGCAGCTTGTAAAAACGGATCTGCTATGCTATTCGTTAGTGCAAAAGTTTCACAATACGCATTGCTTCCACAAGGTAAAGTTGAAGCTTCCAGACGTGTGCAAAACATGGTGGCACAAATGGATGCTGAAGGTTTTGGAAATTGTACCAATACCGGAGCTTGTGAAGTCGAATGTCCAAAAGAAATTTCATTGGAAAGCATCGCACGCATGAACCGCGAATATTTAAATGCGAAAATTGTTTCTAAAGAATAATTATAGGTTATTGAAAATAAAAGCCGATCTTTTTAAGGTCGGCTTTGTTTTTTGGTGTAAATTCGTTCAATGGAATTAAGCAAAATATTTGAAAATAATCAAAAGTGGATTGAGCAAAATCTTGCAGAAGATCCAAATTACTTTACTAAACTTTCTGAAGGACAACATCCAAAAGTACTTTTTATTGGATGTTCCGATAGTAGAGTTACCGCTGAAGAATTGATGGGACTTAGACCAGGTGAAGTTTTCGTTCATAGAAACATTTCAAACATGGTCATTAGTATCGACCTCAACGTAAATGCAGTCGTTGATTATTCCGTCAACCATCTAAAAGTTGAACACATCGTCATCTGTGGCCATTATTTCTGTGGGGGAGTCAAATCAGCTATGCAAGCAGAAGATTTAGGAATTCTAAATCCATGGCTAAGAAATATTCGAGATGTCTATCGATTGCATAAAGAAGAATTGAATAAAATCGATTGTGAAAGTAAAAAATACAATCGTTTGGTCGAATTAAATGTTCAAGAACAATGCATTAATTTAATTAAAATAGCGGCCGTTCAAAAAGCTTTTAAAGAACGAAATTTAAAGGTGCATGGTTGGGTATTCGATATGCAAACAGGGAAACTCATCGACCTAAACCTCGATTTAGAAAAAGAACTCGAGGAAATCATGGAAATTTATGATTTGGGTTAAATTGTAATCCCAATTTATACATTTCTCATAAATTAATTATATTATCATCAAAATTAAAAAAATGAAGAAATTAGCGATATTGGCTTTGTCAGCATTTATGATAAGTTGTAATTCAACGGATTCACAACAAATTCAAGAATTAAAATCTCAGATAGAAAAACAACAAGAATTTCTGGACAACATCTACAAACCTGGCTTTGGAGATTTGATGGGTGGATTACAAAATCATCACAACAAATTGTGGTTTGCTGGAACCAATGAAAATTGGGAATTGGCTGACTTTGCATTACATGAACTTGAAGAAATTGTAGAAGACATAAAAACGATACATGCTGATAGAAAAGAAACCCAATCTATTTTTATTATAGAACCCGCTTTGGAAGCTATGGATGAAGCAGTCGATAATCAAAATCTCAATCAGTTCAAAGAGGAATATATCAATTTAACCAATGCATGCAATACTTGCCATAAAGCAACAGGTTTTGAATTTATTTCGATCAAAACTCCAACTCTTCCTTCTTATTCCAATCAAGATTTTTCACGTTTAATCAAAGAAAATTAACTTTCTAAAATTGAATTGAGAAACTAAATTCTTGAAATCATGAAAATTTTAGTGATTGAAGACGAATCAACTTTAAATAAAAATATTTCTGAAGCTCTTTCTTCCGAAAACTTTTTGGTAGAAAGTGCTTTTGATGGATATTTAGCTGAGCGATTTTTAAAGAAAGATGATTTTGACTGTGTAATTATGGATATCAATTTACCGCAAAAAAACGGTTATGATTTGTGTAAAGAATTTCGCGAATACAACACGCATACACCGGTTTTGATGCTCACAGCTTTTGATGAGTTAGACGATAAAATCAAAGGTTTTGATAGTGGAGCCGATGATTATTTGACCAAACCATTTTATATGAAAGAATTGATAATGAGAATTAATTCTCTCATTAAAAGAAGTCAAAATCAAATGTACAATAAAGCTCAAACATTGATTAAAGTTTCTGACATCACGATAAATACTGCGCAAAAAAAAGTCAAGCGACAAAACACCGAAGTGAAATTGACGCCAAGAGAATATCAAATCTTGGTAAAAATTTGTGAAAATCCTGGAGAAATAGTTTCTAAAAAAGAATTGATCCATGAAATTTGGGGAACTTCTCTAAATGTTAATACCAATACGATTGAAGTTTATATCAATTTTCTGAGAAATAAAATAGATAAACCTTTTGGGAAAAACTCAATTCAAACCAAAATTGGTTATGGATATTTTTTTAAAACAAATGAGTGAAATCCTTGGTTTACTTTCAATGAAATCTTTGTTTTATGAGAATTCGAAATAAAATATTATTTTATTTTTCTACAACTGTAATTTTACTTTCTGCTATTTCGCTCACGATTGTGTTTATTCTGTTTGCTGAATATAGAGAGGAAGAATTTCAACAACAACAATATTCAAAAATCAAATACACAGTTGGATTAATTGAAGAATTCGAAAATATCAGTGCTGAAGTTTCTTTGTTGCTTGATAAACAAGATATTCATGACTTTTACGATGAGAAAATGTTGATTTATGACCATGATAAAAAGCTGATTTTTTCGAGTATCGATAGTTTAAACATTGAAAAATCGAGCGCCATCCTCAGCGAATTATCCATTGCCAACGATTGGATTGAAACCAAGGAAGACGGCTACGATTTGATTGGTGTTTATATTGAAAATAATGCAAAAGGTTATTATGCCATCAGCAAAGCCTATGATTTTTTCGGTTATTCCAAAAAGGACTTTTTACAAAAAGTTTTGATAGGAATTTTTATTGCAATTGTTATCATCGTGATTTTGGTTTCAATTTATCTTTCAAATATCATTTCAAAACCTATCTCAGAACTCACTTCGAAAATCGAAAGTTATGATTTGAGTGATGAAAATAAAATTCCACTTCAAATCAATACAACTACAAGTGAATTATTGAATCTTTCAGATAAATTCAACGAGTTAATCCAACGTACAGACGAAGCTTTTGTATTTCAAAAAAATATCATTCAGCACATTTCCCATGAACTTAAAACACCAATAGCAGTTTTGGTTTCTGAATTGGAGAAAATCAAAAATCTAAACGATATTGATGCTATAAAATCAGAACTCAAGCTATCGACTCAAAAAGCAAAATCATTGGGAAGTGTAATTGAAGTTCTACTTCATATCTCTAAAATCGAAGCTGGGCAACAAATGCCTATGGAAAAAACAAGAATCGATGATGTGATTTTTGATTGTATTTCTGAAATCAATACGCTTTATCCGAACTTTAATTTCGAAGTGAACTTTTTACCTGAAAATTTTGACGAAAACAATTTATACGTAGTGTCAAATCTTTCTTTGATCAAACAAGCCTTCATGAATTTATTATTAAATGCTGTTCATTATTCCAACAATCAAAAAGCGGAAATCAGTTTTGACGGAAGTTCAAATGCTCTGAAAATTTATATTTCAAATCAAGGAAAAACGATTTCTACAGACGAACAGAAATATCTATTTTCTCATTTCTTTAGAGGTGAAAATGCTCAAAATCAACAAGGATTTGGACTTGGATTGGTACTTTCTCATCGTGTTTTCGAAATTCATCATGCAAAAATTTCCTATTCAATCGATCAGAATTCAACTAATGTTTTTCAAGTAGAATTCAATCAATAAATATTTATTGATCTTATTATTAAGCTAAATTTTATCGACTTTAAGCCAATTTTAAGTTGTATAAAATCATTTTTGCAGGGTGAAAATCTTGAAGAATGATTAGATATATCTTATTGGTTTTATTGTTTTCTTTAAAAATATCAGCTCAAGAAAAATTTGAATTATCAAGAGAAGAAGCTGAAGCGATATTTATCAACAACAATTTATTATTAATTGCTGAAAAGCTAAATATTGAAAGTCAACGTGCAGAAGTGATTCAAGCGCGTTTGTGGCCAAATCCTGAATTTTCTATCAATGAAATCAATTTTTGGAAAACGACTGGCGTGGAATCATCACCTCCAATTTTCGGAAAATTTGGTAGAGATCAACAATTTGCTTTTGAAATCAATCAACTTATTCAAACCGCTGGTAAAAGGAAAAAATTAATTGCACTTGAAGAAATAGAAGTTTCTAAAACTGAACAGTTTTTCGAAGATTTATTGAGAAATCTAAAGTTTGAACTTCGATCGCAACTTACAGATTTTCAATTCAATCAATTGCTGATCGATGTGCATCAAAATTTAATAGAAAATATTTCGGTATTGATTCAAGCCTATCAAAATCAGTTGGAAAGAGGAAGTGTTTCTGGAGCTGAATTGACTCGTTTGAAAGCACAAGAGATTTTGATCAAAAGACAACTTTTGGATTTGAAACAAGAGAAAAAACAAATTCAAAAGGAACTAAAACATTTGTTGGGAGTGAATCCAACTTTGGAAATTGAAATCACAAATGAAGGTTTTGTCAAACCAATTGAAATGTACGAGAATATTTTGCTGGAGCAACTCATGGAACAAGCCAGAGTCAATCGACCGGATTATCAATTGGCATTGTTGGAAGAGGAATATTCACATCAACTTTTATCTTTCGAAAAATCGAAAAGAATACCCGATTTGACTTTTGGGATCAATTATGACAGAAATGGAAGTACTATGCTCGATTTTGTTGGATTTGGAGTGAGTTTCGATTTGCCACTTTTTGATCGAAACCATGGCAATATCCAAAAAGCTGAAATTCAAATCAGTCAAGCGGAAATATTAAAAAAACACACCTTGTTGAAAATAGAAAATGAGATATTTCAAACCCATAGAAACCTATTAGAAAATATCGAATTCATGCAATCCATCGATGAAAAATATGAAAATAATTTGGATGAATTATTAGAAAATTACACTAAGAATTATCGCTCCAGAAATTTAAATATGCTTGAGTATTTTGATTTTTTGGAAGTTTATTTAGAAAATAAAATCATTTTGATCGAAGCTCAAAAAGAATTCAATCACATAGTAGAGGAGTTGAATTATCTAACAGGCATCGATATTTAAACCAATGAAAATGAAAAAACACCTATTACTATTAGTTTTATTCTTGTTATTTATCGGTTGTAAAGAACAAGAAAAGATAGAAAATATTGAAAATAATAAATTTTGTTTGGATGAAGACAATAGAGAAAATGTCGGATTATTGACGCTCACCAAAGAAAATGTCAAGCAGCAAATTCATTTGACTGGAAGTATAGAATCGAATCCTGATAGAGTGGTTCATTTTGTGAGTTTAGTCGATGGAATCATTTCGAAAACCTATTTTTCATTAGGTGATGTGGTTGAAAAAGATCAGGTTTTAGCAGAAATGCAGAGTACGGAATTGAGTTCACTTCAGGCAGAATTGCGTTCACTCAAAGCACAGATTGAGATTGCAAAAGTAGAGTTGAGTGCTACTGAACAAATGTTTGAAGACGGGATTTCTTCAAACAGAGATTTGATTGAGGCACAAAATAATCTTCGGGTTTTGGAATCAGAAAAGCAAAAAGTTGAGAACAATTTGAGCCTGTTTAGTGCAAGTAGCACCAAAAACGTATTTCAGATAAAAGCACCCACTTCGGGAATTATCACAGCCAAAAATATCAATTCAGGAAGTACAGTAACTGATAATGGAGAAATTCTGTTTTCTATTTCTGACTTAAAAAATGTTTGGGCAATGGCCAATATTTATGCCACAGAAATTGCTGATATTAAAACAGGAATGCCGATAGAATTGAAAACACTTTCTTATCCCAACGAAAAATTTGAAGGAAAAATCGATGTTGTTTCTCAAGTGTTAGACGATGAAGCAAGAGTTTTAAAAGCGAGAATTGTTTTAGAAAATCCAGAATTTAAGTTGAAACCAGGAATGTTAGCTGATATAACAGTTTTCAAAGATTCCAAAATTGAAACCATCGCTATACCTACTTCTGCCATCATTTTCTTTAACAACAAAAACTATGTTTTGGTTCATCAGGATGACTGTCGTATAGAAAAACGAGAAATTCAATTGCTCACAGAATCCAATGGTAAAACTTATATAGAAAAAGGTTTAGAAGAAAATGAAAAGATTTTGACTAAAAACCACTTATTGATTTTCGAAGAAATTTTTTAGCCGAAAATTTAATTTTCCAATGAAATATTTCGTCGGCTGTTGAATTAAAATACAGAAAAAAATGCAAAAATTCATTCAAAATATAGTTGCCTTTTCTTTAAAGAATTCAGTGATAGTTTTCTTTCTCACCGGATTATTGGTGGTATTCGGCATCATCAGTTTAAAGAATACACCTATTGAAGCTTTTCCGGATGTGACCAACACACGCGCGAGAATCATCACTCAGTGGGAGGGAAGAAGTGCTGAAGAAATCGAGAAATTTGTGACGCTTCCTATCATGAAAGAAATGAATACCATTCCCAAAAAATCTGAAGTTCGTTCGATTTCTTTGTTCGGATTATCGGTAGTTACAGTTGTATTCGATGACGATGTGGATGATTTTTATGCACAGCAATATGCTTCAAATCGTTTGCAAGGAATTAATTTACCCGAAGGAGCAGAAGCAAGTATTGAACCTCCTTATGGAGCCACAGGTGAGATTTTTCGATATGTAATCCGAAGTGAGCGACCTATCAAAGAAATTACAGCCATACAGGATTGGGTGATTGAGAGAGAATTGGTAGCAGTTCCGGGGGTAGCAGACATTGTAAGTTTTGGTGGAGAAGAAAAAATTTATGAAATAAAAATCAATCCGACGGAATTAGCAAACTACGATTTATCGCCTTTGGATGTATTTGAAGCTGTTTCAAAAAGCAATATAAACGTAGGTGGAGATGTGATTGAACGTGGAACCCAGGCTTATGTAGTTCGTGGAGTTGGTTTGTTGGAAAGTACAGAAGATATAGAAAATATATTGATAGAAGTTCGTGAAAGTACGCCAATTTTGGTCAAACATGTGGCTAAAGTCACTATTTCCGCCAAACCTCGATTAGGAAAAGTCGGGTTGCAAGATGAAGATGATTTGGTGCAAGGAATCGTCGTAATGTTGAGAGGCGAAAATCCGGGAGATGTAATTCCAAGGTTGAAAGAGAAAATAGAAGAACTCAACACGCGAATTTTACCTAAAGATGTTCAAATCGAAGCTTTTATCGATCGAACTGAACTTGTAAATACCACTGTAAATACGGTCGCCAAAAACATCATCGAAGGAATTATTCTGGTTTCAATAATTGTTTTTGTTTTTTTATACAATTGGCGAACGACTTTGATTGTTGCTTCAGTAATTCCACTTTCATTTTTGTTTGCAATCATCATGTTGCGCATTCAAGGTTTACCTGCAAATCTCATTTCGATGGGAGCCATCGATTTTGGTTTATTGTTGGAAGGAACTTTGGTCATCGTTGAAAGTGTTTTCGTAGCAATGGCAGCAAGAGCCAAACAATTAGGAATGCCTGTTTTCAATAAAATGTCCAAATCCGGTTTGATTAAAAAAAGCGCAGGAAGTGTCGCGGGATATATTGTTTTTGCACAGTTGATATTGATCGTCGCCTTAATTCCTATATTTTCTTTTCAAAAAGTGGAAGGCAAAATGTTTTCGCCTTTGGCATTTACTTTAGGTTATGCACTTCTAGGATCATTGATTTTAAGCATTACCTATGTTCCTGCATTGTGTAGAGTACTTCTTCGAAAAAATATAGTCGAAAGAGAGAATTTTATTTCGAAGTTCTTTAATCGCTCTATGTATAAAATGTTTTTATGGAGCCATAAGAGAAAAAAGTTGACGCTCATAGCTTTTATTGGAATTTTAGTGGTTTGTGGCATTCGATTTATGAATTATGGAACTGAATTTATTCCCAACTTAAACGAAGGTGCTTTATACGTTAGAGCAACTTTGCCCAATAGTGTCAATTTGGAGGAATCTACGCGTTTGGCCAATGAAATGAAAAGTAAAATTCGAGATTTTGAAGAGGTTGAATTTGTGTTGAATCAAGTCGGAAGACCAAATGATGGAACAGATCCCACCGGTTTTTTTAACATTGAATTTCACATTCAATTATTTCCGGAAAAAGAATGGAAAAATAAACGCTCAAAGGAAGAGTTAATTGAAGAAATGCGTGCTGAACTTCAGAACTATCCAGGAGTGATTTTCGGATTTAGTCAACCGATTCAAGACAATGTTGAAGAATATGTGGCAGGTGTTAAAAGCTCTTTAGTGGTGAAGATTTTTGGTAATGATTTATTCGAACTTGAAAACTATGCTGATCAAGTCGCAAATGCAATCAAAGATGTTCCCGGAATTAAAGACTTGAATGTATATAGAAACATCGGTTTGCCAGAACTTCGTATTCAGCTGCATGATCATTTAATGGCGAGATATGGCGTTGATATGGAAAATGCCCAAACAGTAGTCGAAATGGCGATTGGAGGGAGAAAGGCTACTAATTTTTATGAAGAAGATAGAATGTTTGATGTCAGGATTCGTTTTGAAAAAGAGTATAGAGATGATGATGAGAAAATTGGAAATATTTTGATTCCTACAGCTTCCGGAGTGAAAATTCCTTTGAAAGAAATTTCTACCATCAGTTATATTACTGGTCCAACTTTTATTTATAGAGAAGGAAGCAGCCGATACATAGCAGTTGGATTTAGTGTTGAAGGAAGAGATTTGGGAAGTACCATCGAAGAAGCTCGTCAAAAAGTTGATGAAATGACCGATATTCCTGCTGAGACTAAAATTGTTTGGGCAGGTGAATTTGAAAGTAAAGAAAGAGCAACTTCACAATTGGCAGTAATCGTTCCTGCAGTTCTATTATTGATTTTATTTTTATTGTATTTTAATTTTGGAACGGTTAAGGACACTTTGATTGCTGCAAGCACCATCCCTTATGCATTTATCGGTGGATTTATTTCACTCTGGATTACCGGAACTATCTTCGGAATTTCAGCAGGTATAGGTTTCATTATTCTCTTTGGTGTCAACACGATCAATGGAATTATTCTAATTGCTGTGATGAGAGATTATTTAAGAAGAATGCCATTGGAACAAGCCATAAAAAATGGTGTTCGAGACAGGATTCGACCCATTATTATGATTGCACTCATGGGTTCTGTGGGTTTGTTTCCTGCGGCTATCTCAACAGGTATGGGATCTGAAATTCAAAAACCTTTGGCGATAATGATTGTTGGTGGATTATTGATTTGTATGATTTTATCTTTGACGGTTTTACCACAAGTTTTCTATTTTGCTTATAGAAAATCAAAAAACAAAAAGTCAAATTGAAATTTTTACATCAGAAGCCAAACGAATATTCGATAAACTCTCTGAAGGAGGAAACATTGAAATGCCTTTAGAAGATATGTTTTGGGGAGATTATTTCGGATCTTTTATGGATAAATTCGGTGTGCATTGGATGATCAATTGTTCCCATCAATCTTAAAGTCTTAGAAAATTCATTATGAGAATATTAAAAAAAATTCTGATAGTATTGTTAATTATCATTGCAATACCTTTAGTCGTTGCCTTATTTGTTCCAAAAGAATCAGCAAGTGAAGGTCAAGTCATTATCAATCAACCCAAAGAAGTGGTTTTTGATTATATCAAATATGTAAAAAATCAAGACAATTTTGGAAAATGGCAACTATCTGATCCTAATATAAAAACTACTTCAGAAGGCGAAGATGGAACGGTTGGATTTAAATACAGTTGGGAGAGTGAGAAGTTGGGCAAAGGCGCACAAGAAATCGTCGGTATAATCGATGGTGAAAGATTGGATACACATATGTTTTTCTATGATTTTGATGAAACACCGAATCCATCTTATTTTACGGTAGAAGAGAAGGGAACTGATCAAACGCTTGTGAAATGGGGAATTTCTTGGAAAAGTAAATATCCTTTCAATTTGATGAATTTGTTTATCAATATGGATAAAGATTTCAATGAAGGTTTAAACAATTTAAAAGAAATTCTTGAAAATCAACCACTTAAAAATGAAGAACTTGCATTTTTAAATAATTACTTTGAAGAAACTTTTCAGCATTTGAAAGATAATGTTTCAAATTTGAATCAAGAGCAATTACAATTTAAACCTTCGGAAGATCAATGGAGCGTCAGTCAATGTTTGGAACATATCATTTTGACAGAGGAGATGATTTTTGGCAGTATAGAAGAATATTTGCAAAATTCACCTCGAGCGGAAGATCGAGAAAACATCAAACTTTCAGACCAAGAAATATTGAATTTTTTAACGGATAGAACCGAAAAGTTTAAAGCATCTGAAGATTTAACTCCAATAGGAAAATACACTGATGTTGAAGTTGCATTGAATGATTTGAAAAATCAAAGAGAAGCATTGCATAAACTTTTGGAAAATACATCAATCGATGATTTGAGAAATAGAGTCAACGAATCACCTTTTGGGCCAATTGATGTTTATCAATCCATACTTTTTATGGGCGCTCATACGGCAAGACATACTTTGCAAATTGAAGAAATTAAATCAAATCCTAATTTTCCAAATTGAAATTAAATTATAATTTAAATTCTTGATTTCAAATTGTTTAGATAAGATTAATTAATCTAATTATTTAGTATCATCGATTTCACTTTCGTTTGAATTTTTACTCAAGATTATATAACCTAAAACACCACCAATGATAGAAGCGGTGAAAATTCCAATCTTGGCTTGTGTTACGTATGACTCATTTTCAAATGCCAAAGTGGTGATGAAAATAGACATGGTAAATCCAATAGCTGCCAACAAACTCAATCCGAATAGGTTTTTTAAATTCATACCCTGTGGAAAACTTGCAACTTTTAATTTGATCAAAAGCATTGTAAATCCAACGATACCAATGACTTTGCCCAATAAAAGACCTAATGCAACTCCCAAAGCAACATTGGTTTGAAACAGTTCTTCAGGATTGATTGACAAAGAAACTCCCGCATTGCTCAAAGCAAAAATTGGTAAAACAAAAAATGTAACAAACGGATGTAGAGAATGCTCTAAGCTTTGGAGTGGTGGCATAGCATCTTTAGTGTCTTTTCTGATTTCGCTTAAATAATGAACTTGCTCTTCGGTCAAAGTTGGAATTTCATTTTTTGGATCTATATTCATAAATAATTTAAGATGCCTTGTAATTTTATTGAAAAACTCCTTTTCTTTCGTTTTTACATCAGCAGGTATCATAAATGCAGCGATTACAGCAGCGATGGTTGCATGTACACCTGACAATAAAAAAGCGGTCCAAACACCTCCAATTCCTATGATGGCATAAAATAAAACATTTCGAACGCCCAATCGATTGGCAATAAACATCACTGAAGCAAATGCCAATCCAAGCCCTAAACTCATGATTGAAATTTCTGATGTATAAAACAATGCAATGACCATTACTGCTCCTAAATCATCTACAATTGCCAATGCAGTCAAAAATACTTTTAGTGCCAATGGCACTTTGTTGCCTAAAATATATAAAACTCCTAAAGCGAAAGCAATATCTGTAGCCATAGGGATTCCCCAACCATTACTCATCTCGCCCGAAGGATTCAATAGTAAGTAAATAGTAGCAGGAACAATCATACCTCCCAAAGCAGCGAAAATCGGCAAAATAGCTTTGCGTGGACTTGATAATTCTCCTCCTACAAATTCTCTTTTGAGCTCTAAACCGACGACAAAAAAGAATATAGCCATCAAACCATCATTCACCCAATGTAAAATACTTAAATCGATGAGGGGTTGGTTATTGAATGTAAGTGCTACTTTATATTTTAAAACCTCGAAATAACTGTCTGCCAATGGTGAGTTGGCCAAAATAAGTGCTATGATTACACTTATTCCCAAAATAATGCCACCCGATTTTTGATTTTGAATAAATTTCTGAATAGGTTTATTGAATTTATCTATTGGATAAATTTTTTCTTGATGCATCTACTTTGAATTTAGGTTGTAAAAGTATAGAATCGAGATTTATTCTCCTAATAATCCATCATTAGATTTTTCGACTATAAACTCATTACCTAAAACTTTTACAGAATCATCTTCAGGCAATTCTTGTACAGTTTTTAATTTTCTTTCGATGGCTCTTGACCGAACGCTTGCAGTATCAATCACGTTGGAGGCTTCTTGAAGTTTCTTTTTTGTCTTGTCCAATATTTTTCCAAATCTGCTGAATTCAGTTTTCACCGCACCGAGTATTTCCCATACTTCACTTGATCTTTTTTCGATGGCTAAAGTCTTAAAACCCATTTGCAGGCTACTTAAAAAAGCAACCAAATTGGTAGGTCCGACCACAGTGATTTTATATTCTTTTTGTAAAAATTCAAACAAGCCTGGTCTTCTCAAAATCTCAGCATACAAACTTTCAGTTGGAACAAACATGATCGCAAAGTCAGTTGTTATGGGCGGATTGATATATTTCTCACGTATGTCTCTGGCGTTTCTTTTAACTGAACTTTCAAATTGTTTGGACAGATTCTCCAATTCGCTTTTTGAATAGTTTTCTAAATGGTCCATGGCTTCAATAAATCTCAAATAATCTTCGATTGGGAATTTTGAGTCTATTGGAAGTAGTAAGTCCTGATTTTCTGAATTTTTATTGGGCAATTTTATAGCGAATTCTACTCTTTGCTGGCTGTTTTTTTTGACTTGAGCATTTTGAATAAATTGTTGAGGTGAGAGAATTTGATCCAAAATAGTTGCCAATTGAATTTCACCTAAATTTCCTCTGGTTTTTACATTGGTCAAAACTTTTTTTAAATCTCCAACGCCTGACGCCAAAGTCTGCATTTCACCTAAACCTTTATGAACTTGCTCGAGTCGTTCACTAATGATTTTAAACGAACTATCGAATCTCTTCTCAACTGTTTCTTGAAGTTTTTCATCGACAGTTTTTCTCATTTCTTCCAACTTTTTATTGTTGTCTTCTTGAATATCTTTCAATTTATTTTCGACTACTTCTCTAATTTCTTTGAAGTTTAAATTGAGTTTCTGTTCGAAATTATCCAAAGATTGAGACAATTCTAATCGATGTTCTCTGGAGGATTTTTCATTTTCATTTCTATTCCTTGAAAATTCATCTCTTATGATCAAATCTATACGAGTGATTTCCTGTTCTATTTTTGTAAATTTATCGTTTAAATCGTTTGAGGTTTTAGGAGATCTAAAGATAGAAATCAAGAGATTAATTGCTGTGAGCAATATCAATAGTATCAAAAGAATTTGAATCATTTTTGGCTTTACTTATTTGAGAATTTAATGAAAAATACAATTTACAAATCAATTCACAAATAAAATGCAAATCGATGAAAGTAGAAGGATGAAAAGTAGAAATTAATCGTTTTTAACCACCAAAAGCCATCCGTTTTCTAAAACTTTATAACCGATATTATAAATGAATCTGTATTCAGAACCGTTTTTGTATTTTCTTAAATGGGTGAAATATTCGAATTTATAACCCAATTTTTCGAGATGTTCTTTATTGGTTTTTGTTTTTCCCTCTTTGAAATTGAGTTGATTTAAAATGTTGTAATTCTTTCTCAATCTGCGATTGATACTTCGCATCAAATTGTTGACATCCTTATTGTATCGATTGTTATAAGTATTTCTACAACTGTCATTACAAAATTTTTTATCGACACGTCCAATGATTTTGTCCCCACATTCTAAACAATTATTGCTCATAACTATAGGTTTAAGTAGTTGAAAGGTTATGTCAAATATAATGATTTAGATTGAATCTTGGGTTTAAGTGTTCTGTGTGTAATGTTTAGCTTAAATATTAAATCAGCTTTCCACCTTTTACTACAAATTCATTTTTGATGATTTCCCAATTTTCAGCATGGATAGGACGACTTGCATTTTCGATAATATTTGTTTTAAAACCTAAATCCAATGCATCATAAGCCGTGAAAATCACGCAAAAATCACTTGCAATACCTGCGATACTAACTTCATTGACATTTCTATCTTTTAGATAACCGAGCAAACCGGTATTTTTTCTTCTTCCGTTGTCATAAAATCCACTATAACTATCGACTTCTTTGTCCATTCCTTTTCGGAAAATTGCTTCGATTTTATTGGTGTTGAGATCTTTGTGAAATTCAGCTCCAAAAGTACCTTGAACACAGTGATCTGGCCATAGAACTTGTTCAAGCCCGTTGAGATCAATGGTATCAAATTCGAATTTATCGTCATGTTGACTCGCAAAGCTTTTATGATTGTGTGGGTGCCAATCTTGTGTAGCAACAATCAAATCAAATTGATTTTGTAATTGATTAATCACTGGAATTACCTCATTAGCATTGGAAACTTCCAAACTACCACCTTTCAGGAAATCATTCTGAATATCGACTATAATAAGCGCATGTGTTTTCATAATTGCTAATTTATGAAAAAATGAACAGATGTATAAATGTTTCTTACAGTGGAAGAAGCGTGATTTTATAAGTTTGCTGTTTAATATAATTTTATTACTTTTCAAATGTTGAAAATCGATTGTAAACTTCCCCCAAATCCAAACTATTTAAAGGTGTCCATGGAAAACTCTAAAATTAACTCAATCCACTAACAACCAGAATATTCCATCTTTCTCATTCACCCTCGAATCATTTTTAAAAAAAGCAAGAGTCTCATAAAGACAATCAACCTCTTGAGGTTTTCATATTTGAATTCAACTCCTTTCC
>DEQC01000084.1:16535-17443 GCA_002359055.1 Flavobacteriales bacterium UBA3376
ACAAACATCGCGATTGGATTTTCCAAATACTTTACAAGTGTTTGTAAGAATTGTGCGCCAGTGGCTCCATCAACTGTTCTATGGTCACATGCCATATTCAATTCCATGATATTTCCTACAACGATTTGTCCATCTTTCACGATTGGTTTCTGGATAATCGCTCCTACAGACAATATACATGAGTTGGGCTGATTGATGATAGAAGTAAAGGATTTGATACCGAACATTCCTAAGTTTGAAACTGTAAATGTACTTCCTTCCATTTCGTCAGCTTTTAACTTTCTCTCCCTTGCTCTTCCAGCCATATCTTTTACTTCTGATGAAATTTCAGAGAATGATTTGAAGTCAGTGTTTCTGATCACCGGAACAAGCAACCCATCATCTACAGCAACAGCTACTCCTATGTTGATATCGCCATGAATAGTTGTTTCATTGTCATTCCAAGTTGAATTAACTTGTGGATGTTTTCTCAATGCCAAAGCACAAGCTTTGATAATGATATCATTGAATGAAATTCTTATGTCTGGATTAGAATCGTTGATTTGTTTTCTCGATTCTATACAATTGTCCATATTTACTTCAACATTCAAATAATAATGAGGAGCAGTGAATTTAGACTCTGAAAGTCTTCTTGAAATCACTTTTCTCATTTGTGAATTTGGAAGGTTTTGAGTTTCTCTGGAACTAACTACAGAAGCAGCAACTTTTGGTTGAGCTTTTGGAGTGTAATTTTCAATATCTCTTTTGATAATTCTTCCATTATCTCCCGTACCCGTAACATCCCTCAAATCGATTCCTTTGTCTTCGGCTAAACTTCTTGCCAAGGGTGAAGCAAAGATTCTATCATCATCCGAAGTTTCGATTTTCTTCTCTTTTTCAACTACAGTTTTTGTTTCCGTAGAAGTAGA
>DEQC01000106.1:0-20683 GCA_002359055.1 Flavobacteriales bacterium UBA3376
AAAAAAGAAGCAATGCTCAACAATGAATTTTGAACAATTACAGGCAAAAATTGATTGAAGTAACCTCCGAGCACAATGGTTATTGCAGCCATCAAAGTCGCTCCAGATGTTATACCGATCAGATCAGGAGTAGCCAATGGATTTTTAAATATTCCTTGCATGACAGTACCTGAAACTGCCAAAGCACTTCCGATCAAAATTGCCATCACTATTCTCGCCAATCGTACTTCTAAAAACACATATCGATCGGTGATGCCAACGTCAGAATTACCAGTAAAAAAACTTTCAATAATGACTAAAATAGATTGCTCTTGAAAATCATAAATACCTATGTACATTGCTCCTATTGAAATCAACAACAATGAAGCAATGCTGATAAAAAGGTAAATAAATAATTTTCTTTTCATTCTAAATATTTACAAATAAACCAAGATTTACTTGTTCATAACTTCGATTAACTTTTGGTTTAATTCTAAAGCAGCTTCACCCGTTCTCGGTCCAAAGTTGGTCATCAAGCCACCATCCATAGTAACTACTCTCTGATTAATTCCTGCATTTGTTTGTTTAACTCCAGGGAATTCTAACAAAGCTTCCATTCCTCCGAAAGCCTGAAAACCTTTGTCAAAAAACATGATAACATCAGGATTGATTTGCAATAAAGCCTCAGGAGTCAATGGTTTGAAATCTTCAAATTCAGTGATAGCACCTTTACCACCAGCCAATTCAATCATAGCTTGCATGGCTGTGTTTTTCCCAGCAACCAACAATAAATTTTCTCTTGCATAAATGAATAAAACTTTAGGTTTTTCTTCAAAAGCTTCGACTTTTGCGAAATCTGAATCTATTTTATCGATCAAATGCTGATAATCTTCTACATCTATAATTTCAGCTATGTTTTCAATCAAAGATTTAGCTCCATCTATCGAATAATCATGCTCTACATTTTCCAATCTTATTTGGGATTTATCGATTTGTTGAAACAATTCAGTATTTATATCTTTTTGTGAATATAAAATAATGGTTGGTGAAGTTGACAAAATAGGTTCTATTGTCAATTGATTGACATGCCCAAGGTCGATCGCATCTATGCCTTCTGGATAAGTACTCGTAACATCTCTTCCTACGATTTTCTCACCTTCTCCCAAAGCATATATAGTTTCAGTAATGGCTCCACTCAAAGAAACTAACCTTTCAGCTTCTATGTTAGAATCTTCTTGCTTTAATGCAGGCTCGGATTTACAAGCCACAATAAAAGACAATGCTAATATCGAATTTATTATCAGTCTCATACTCTATTTTTTACATATTATTTAAAAACACTCTTGAGTTTAATTAGTCTAAATAAAGGGCAAATCTAATCATATTAAATTGATATTAAAATATTATGTGCTCATAAATTTTCATAAAACTGTGAAATAAAAAAAGTGGTGAAAGATAATTTCACCACTTCTTTTGATTGACTTCGTATGTATAATTAATTCGAATAATTCGGTGCTTCCTTAGTGACTATTACATCATGTGGATGACTTTCATTCAATCCTGCATTTGTAATTTTCACAAATTTAGCATCTCTGATCAAAGCTTCTATATCTGGCGTTCCACAGTATCCCATACCTGCTCTCAAACCTCCACAAAGTTGATAAACCACATCAGCCATTCGACCTTTATATGGAACTCTACCTTCAATTCCCTCCGGAACTAATTTTTTATTTTCCGATTGGAAATAACGGTCTTTACTTCCTCTTTTCATAGCAGAAAGTGAACCCATTCCTTGATAAGTTTTAAATTTTCTTCCTTGATAAATCACTTCTTCACCAGGAGCTTCTTCAGTTCCGGCAAACAAACTTCCAATCATCACACAATTAGCACCAGATGCAATGGCTTTAACAATATCCCCAGATAATTTAATTCCACCATCAGCAATAACAGAAACATTTTTTGTCGACGCGTAACCATAAACATCGTTGATGGCCGAAAGCTGAGGCACTCCAACGCCGGCAACAACACGAGTTGTACAAATAGAACCAGGGCCAACTCCAACTTTTAAAACATTGGCTCCAGCATCGATCAAATCTTTTGCAGCTACTGCAGTTACTATATTTCCTCCGACTATATCTAAATCTGGAAATGCATTTCTAACTTCTTTGATTTTGTCGATCACTCCTTTTGAGTGTCCGTGTGCAGAATCCAAAGCTATGATATCTACTCCTTTATCAACCAAAGCTTGTATTCTCTCCAAACTTTCATTGCCCACTCCAATTCCCGCACCTACCCTTAAACGGCCTCTATTATCTTTGCATGCATTTGGATAATTGGTCAAATTGTCAATGTCCTTGATTGTAATTAAACCGATAAGCTTAAAATTATCATCAACTATAGGTAACTTTTCAACCCTATTTTTTAGCAAAATTTCTTTTGCTCTATCCAAATCGGTGTTGATATCAGAAGTGATGATATTTTCTTTGGTCATCACATCTTCGACCAGTTGATCCATATTGGTTTGATAACGTATATCGCGATTGGTAATAATTCCCACCAACGTTCTATCTTCTTCGATAACTGGCAAACCCGAAATGCTGTATTGCCTCATCAAATCTTCAGCATCTTGAAGTTTATGATGACGACTCAAAGTAATCGGATCTGAAATCATTCCGTTTTCCGAACGTTTTACAGTATCAACTTGAGCAGCTTGCTCCTGAATGCTCATGTTTTTGTGAATGAATGATAAACCACCTTCACGCGCCAAAGCAATCGCGAGTTTAGCTTCTGAAACCGTATCCATCGCGGCTGAAACCAAAGGAATATTCAATTGAATCTTGTCGGTCAATCTCGTTTTTAAAGAAACTTGGTTGGGTAAAACTTCCGAATAAGAAGGCACTAACAGTACATCATCGAAAGTGATTGCGTCTTGTATAATTTTGTTTGATAAAGGCATTGCTTTTTGCCAAGCAAATTTAAATAATTTTTAATTGATTCTATCATGTTTTTTAAATTAAAACTCAAAAAAATCGAATTTTACAATTCATTAAGCACTCAAACAATAAAATGTTCTTATTTTCGCATGAATTAAAATACAGTGGCAATGAATAATTCTTTTAAAAAGTGGAATCAACTAATTGGTATCATATTGTTCATCATCGCATCTTCAATTTATCTTCTAACCATGGAGAGAGAATTGAGTTTTTGGGATTGTGGTGAATTTATTGTTTCAGCTTCAAAATTAGGAGTTACTCACGCGCCTGGAGCTGCTACTTTCCAACTAATCGGAGCCTTATGGTCAACTTTAGCTTTCGGAAATGGAGGAAATTATGCCATTGTCATGAACTCTATGTCTGCAATAAGCAGTGGTGCAACCATAATGTTTTTGTTTTGGACCATCACTCACTTTGCAAGAAGAATGTTTTTTGTTACAAAAACCAATCATATCAATGATGACAATTATATCACTCAGTTGTCAAATTCCCAAAAATACATTGCTTTGGGAAGTGGAGTAATTGGTGCAAGTGTTTTTATGTTTAGCGATACTTTTTGGTTTTCGGCTGTAGAAGCAGAGGTTTACGCCATGGCATCTTTATTCACGTCAATTTTGATTTGGTTAGGCTGTAAATGGGAAGAGGAGAAAAACAAAAAACGAGCAGATCGATGGTTTTTATTGATTTCTCTTTTGATCGGATTGTCAACAGGTGTACACTTCATGGTTATTTTGGCCATACCTGCAGTGTGTTATTTGTATTATATAAAGAATTATAAATTCACCATCAAATCATTCATCATAGCCAATGTACTGACCGCTTTATTTCTTGGGTTTGTCTATAAAGTATTGTTCGAATCAGTTATGACTTTCTTTGGTGAAACTGAAGTTTATGTGGTAAATAACTTTGGTTTACCATTTAATTCAGGAACTATAGTTGCTGCTTTAATCTTGGCATTAGTCTTCTGGTTAGCCATCAAATACACTACAAAATACAATTGGAGAATCGCCAATACCATGGTGCTTTCTACGATATTTATGCTCATTGGATTTTCAGCTTGGTTGATGATTCCAATCAGAGCCAACGCAAATCCACACATGAACTTGAACGATCCTGACACCGCTTTAGGAATGTTGGATTATTTCAACCGTGTTCAATATGGTGATTGGCCAACGGTTTATGGAGCTGCTTATACCGCTCACATTGCTGACGATGGAATCGAAGTTGAACCGAACGGAAATTATAAAACAAAAATAACTGGTAAAAACTACGTTAAAGATCGTCAACTCAAAAAATATGTTTGGGTATCTGATAAAAGAGCTTATGAATATGGAAAAAACCATGTTCAATTCATGCCTAAAATGTTTAGCAACGATCCTAATGTTATGGAAAACTATGCAGCCATGTATGGATTTCCGGAATTTGAATTAAACACAGCCTTCTTCAATAATCTTTCTGATCCACCTGAAATCAGAGCTCAAAAAAGACAAATAGCTGAACAACAATACAACGAATTACTTCAGAAAAAACATGATGGAAGTATTAAAATTTCAGATTTACACAGAAATTCTGAATTGCTGATTATACATCCACCGACTTTGGCTCAACAACTGAATTATTTCATCGATTTCCAGTTGGGCTATATGGGCTTCCGATATTTTATGTGGAATTTTTCAGGTCGTCAAAACGATTGGGAAGGAAATATGGAAGTTACACGAGGCAATTGGATTACTGGAATTCCTTTCATAGACAATGCAAGGTTAGGTGACCAGTCAAAACTACCTGCAAAATTCAAAGATAATAAAGCCAACAATAAATATTATATGTTACCATTGATTTTGGGATTGATTGGTTTCTTTGTTCAACTCAATAGAAATGTGGTTCATTGGTGGGCGATTTTATCATTGTTCTTGTTGACAAGCGTAGGAGTTCTATTTTACACCAGTGTCAAACCATTTGAACCCAGAGAAAGAGATTATGCATTGGTCAGTTCCTTTTATGCATTTGCGATTTGGGTAGGACTTGGAGTACAAGGAATTTATTTGTTATTAAAATATTTATTAAAAAATAAAATCAACACAAAAGCCGCCATTGCCATTCCAGTTATCTGTTTAGGTGTTCCAATATTAATGGGTTTCCAAAATTGGGACGATCACGATCGATCAAAAAGAAGAGGTGCTTATGCATTGGCGTACAATTATCTCAGCAATTTAGATCAAAATGCAATTCTTTTCGTATATGGAGACAACGACACCTATCCGCTATGGGGGCTTCAAGAAACAGAATTGTTTAGAGATGATGTGAAAATTGTCAATTACACTTTATTGGGTGCTCCATGGAATATAGAGCAAGTGCTTAGAAAAACTTATAATGCAGAAGCTTTACCTTCTAAATTAGAATACAAAGATTATCAATTGAGCACAAATGACAACATCATGGTTGTTGCAAGAAACATACGTTCGAGATTTTCTGAAATTCAAAGTATAATTTCTTCAGAATTGAGTTTGAGCGAAGTGATGAGTTTACCTCCAAACGAAATTTCTCAACACTTAGCTGACCCTGGGTACGACCCGATGGGAGTTTTAGAATTCTACAACGAAATCAAACCTTTCGAAGAATTTTACAACAAAGAAAGCATGACAGTACAAGAAGCTTACGAATTCTTGATGAATAATGACAATCCTGCCAAACAAGCAATTGCAAGGCATTTTGGATATCCTTTAGGATCGGTTAACTTTTTACCAGTAGATAAATTAATTTTGCCTGTCAATAAAGAAAATGCGATCAAACACGGTATAGTTTCGGCCAAAGATGCTGATCAAATGGAAGATTATATCACTATAAATATTAGCAGACAACAATTGTACAAACCTGAATTATTGATGATTTCAATGTTTGCTGAATACGAATGGGACAGACCTATTTATTTCAGTGGTGGTGGAATTTCAGATCCAGGAAATATTTTCTGGTTAAATGATTATTTGGAAAATAATGGATTTACTTACAAATTAATTCCAATCAAAACTCCTTTTGGAAAGGATGGGAAATTAGGTAGAAGTAATCCGGAAAAAATGTATGAAAATTTCCAAAATTTAGAATGGGCAAATTATCACAAAGACAATGCTTCATTTTCAAATACCGATAGAAACTATACCAACACTTATAGAAATATCGCAAGTCGTTTGGCTCAAGATTTAATCGAACTTGGTGAACATCAAAAAGCAAAAGAAGTTTTGGATAAAGTAATGGAAATGATTCCAGATCAACCGAGATATGATTATGGATTAGGTTTGGATAGAATTTCACAATTGTATCAAACGCTTGGTGAAACTGAAAAAGCGGAGGAGCTGATCAACAGTACGCGCAATCGTTTGGTAGAAAAAATTAATTTCTATGAATCCCTACCCCTTCATTTGAGATATACGGTAGCTTCCGAATTAGCTTCTGCGAGAAGCGATTATTCGATCATGGTTTATGGCCAAGTAAGTACTTTGCTTGAAAAATCTGATACTGCTGAAGCAATGAAAGTTTTCGCATCAGAATTTGACCCAGTCAAACAAAAGTTCATAGAAACTTATCAAACAGCAACTATGAACGGAGAGCCTGACTCAAACGACAAAAATATTATCGATGGTCAAATCAACTTTATCAGTGAATTGTTAGGAATTGCAGATATGATTGATACCGTATATGCTGAAAAACAAACCGAAGAAATTTATAATTTATTAATCAATAATTAAAACAAGATTTATATATACATGAAAAAACTAATTTTTAGCACCCTACTTACGGCTATGAGTGTATTTACTTTAAATGCACAAGAAGGATTATTGGGCGGGGGACATTTTGGAGCACCCATTGGAAATGCCTCGGATTTTTTCAACTTCAACTATGGAGCTAATGTCAGTTATCTTTACCCAGTCATGGATGGGATACATGTGGGAGGAAAAGTAGGCTTGGATTTTTATTCTGGTAAAAATGTTCCCAATACTATGTATAAAATGAATGGAATGAGCTTACTTTCATTGAGTGCAAGTGGTCAATATGATTTTACTGATCAATTTTATGCTGGAGGTGATTTAGGTATTGCTTTAAGTTTAAACAACAACTACAAAGGTGGATTTTATATAGAACCTAAAGGTGGTTGGCAAAACGATTGGATTCAAGTTTATGTATTTTACAAAAACATTTCTGCAAAATCCAAAAGACATACTTTGAATGACATCAAATTATCGAGCATTTCGACCTTTGGCGTGGGTGCGAATTATAAATTTTAATACCCTATTTTAAGAATAAAAAAACCGTCTCAACTTCATTGTTGAGACGGTTTTATATTTTGTCGCAAAGGAATTATTTGATTTTGATATCGAATGGCATTCTCACCAAAATCCCTTTATTTTCTTTCATAAATTTCAAATCTTTATAGATTTTAAAATACTCATCTCCAAGTTCTTGCTGAATGTATTGTTCAGATTTAACCATCGACATATCATTCAAAATCTCTTCTATTCCTCCTTTTCTATACGGATGGCTCGATATTGAATAATTCTCGAGTCCAGCTTTTTTAGCTGCAGCTTCAATTGCATCATCCAGAGTTCCTAAAGCATCCACAAGTCCGAGTTCCAAAGCTTGCGCTCCTGTCCAAACGCGTCCACCTCCTACTGCATCCACTTCCTCAAAAGTCATATTTCTCGCATGGGAAACATGATTAACGAAAATTTTATAAACATTTTCAGTCATTTCAGTCATGGTTTCCATTCCTTTGTCAGTCATAGGTCTGAAAATTCCATTCAAGAAATCAGAGTTTTCATTGGTTTTCACCAAATCTGTAGTTATTCCATGATTGTTCATCAAAGTCTGAATGTTTGGAACCATTCCTAAAACACCAATTGAACCTGTGATAGTATTTGGGCTTGTAAAAATTGAATCAGCTTCCATCGCAATATAATATCCACCTGAAGCTGCTAAATCACCGAAAGAAACGATGATTGGTTTTTTCTGACGAAGTTGTTTCAACTCATATAAAATCTCCTCTGCAGCATCGGCACTTCCACCAGGAGAATTTACTCTTAATACAACCGCTTTGATTTTATCGTTTTCTGCTAATTTTCTAATCTCATTTTTATACACTTCCGATTGAATACCTGAAAACCCATCTCCAGAAGTAATAACACCCGAAGCATAAAGTACAGCAATTCTATCTTTATGAGTATTAGGTTTCAAAGTTCCTGCATAACTTGCCAAACTGATGGTATGCTTGTCCAAAGCTTTTTGAACGGATTCATCTTCTTTTATATCCAATTCTAAACGTTGGGCCAATGCTTTTTGATAATCTCTTTCATGAACTAACTTATCGACCAATTTTGCATGCAAAGCATTTTCAGGATTGAAAGCATCTAAACTATCCACACTTGCATTTAATTCTTCTAAACTAACACCTCTCAACTTTGCAATTTCAGTCGAGTATTCTTTCCAAATCCCATTCAAAAGGAATTCCATTTGCTCTCTATTTTCTTCAGACAAATTATTTCTCATATAAGGCTCAACTGCTGATTTATAATCTCCATGACGAATCACTTGGAAATCGATTCCATATTTGTCGCCAAAATCTTTATAAAACATCACTTCACCACTCAAACCTTGAAGAAAAAGCATGCCCATTGGATTCTGGAACAATGAATCCGCGGTAGAGTTCAATATATAAGCCGCTTGATCAGAGTTGTGTGAATAGGAATAAATAAACTTTCCAGACTCTTTGAAATCTATCAGCGCGTCTCTAATATCGGAAAGTTGTGAAGAGCCTCCATTAAAAGAACTTACTTTTAAACTAATTCCTTCGATTCTATCATCGTTTTTGGCGTTTTCTATAGACTGAATAATATTTCTGAAATAAATACTTTCACCTGAAGTTGGAGCGAAAATAGAAAATTCATTTTCCATACTACTTTCCTTTATCGGCATATCCAAAGTTATCTCCAATACAGAGTTCTTCTTTGGACCTTTACTTTTAAACATATCACCAGCAGCAGAAAACATTAAAAAGCCGATAAATACCAACAATAGTAACGAGAAAGTTAGTAAGTTCCCAATTATTACAGACAAAACATTTCTAAAAAATCTTTTCATTATTAAGGTTTATTTATTGTTATTTGCAGTATATGTCGAACAATCGTGTCATTTTGTTACTAGGAAGTAACTTAAAAAATAAAAAAAAGAATCTCGAAGTAGCTAAACAGCTTATCAATCAAGAGATTGCTAAGGTTATTAAAGAGTCTGAAATTTTGGAAAGTCAAGCTGAAGATTATGAAAGCCCAAATACCTTTGTAAATCAAACGATAAAAATCCACACTGATTTATCGCCCATGCAATTGTTAAATAAAATTAAGCAAATAGAAAATTCTTTGGGTAGAGTTTACCAATCGAATGGCGAAAGGTATCAAGATAGGATTATAGACATAGATATATTGACCTTCAATGAGTTACGCTTCAAATCCTATCATTTACACATTCCTCATCATCAGATACATACCAGGAAATTTCTAAATAATATCACAAATTTCCTTTTAAAAGGATAATTTTGTTAAATTTGCTAACTAATTGTATTTTTATTTAGAATAGAATAATAACCAACCAAACAATATTTTATGAGAAAGATTTTTTTACTCTCTTTAATGTTAATCTTTTCGCAACTGACTTTAGCGCAAGAAAGTACAAAAAAAAGATTTACTAACAGTGATAAAGAGTATAATGATTGGTACGCTTCCTTATTTGTAGGGGCAAATTCACTACAAAACACTGACTTAGTGAGTTGGGGATATGGATACGGATTCAATCCGGGATATGATGTTCAACTGCAACTAACCAAAGAAGTAACACATGCATTTGGTATTTCTTTAATGGGTCAGCATGGTAGAACATCTCAGTTCGGAGAAGGTCCACATTTGGATACTCGCCAAGAATGGGAAGGTAGAACTACCTACTATGGATTATCGCTTATCGGAGATTTAAACTTGAGTATGCTTTTTAGAAGAATTGACAACAAATCTCAATTCAAATGGGCATGGCATGTTTATGCTGGAGCTGGAATTCTTGCGTATGAAGCTGAAAGAAAACCAACCGATGGAAGTATGGATTGGGCAACAATTGATGATGTAAAGTTCAACGATCGATCAATTTTCGCTCAAGTGGGTACTGGAGTTAGACATAAACTTAGCCGTAGATTGGACTTAGAACTTAGAGCTATGTATGTGATGACAGGTGACGAAGAGTTCGACGCTTCGGGTGAACCTGTTCCAGGTCAATTCACTTTGGCTGATATCGAAGAAGGTCGTGATGACAATATGTTGACACTTTCTTTAGGTTTACATTATAAATTTGGAAAACATGACGAATCTTTACAATGGCATGATCCATTAAGAACAGTTGCTGTAATTCCTGCTGAAAGTACTCCTTGTATGGATACAGACAACGACGGAGTTTGTGACTTCTTAGACAGATGTCCTGATACTCCTGAAGGAATGGCAGTGGACGGAGCAGGTTGTCCTTTAGATGCTGATGGAGATGGAGTTCCTGATTCAATTGATGAATGTCCTACAATTCCTGGACCTCCGACCAATAATGGCTGTCCTTTACCTCTAATTGAAGTAAGTATCGGTGAAATCGCTGCTACTATCAGCAATACAATTCAAGGAATTGAATTCGATTTTGACAGTGATGTCATTCGTCAGATCTCTTATAAAAAACTTGATGAAGCTTTCTACATTTTAGAAGCGCATCCAGAATATAGATTCATCGTCGAAGGACATACTGACGCTGCAGGATCTGCTGCTTATAACCAAAATTTATCAGAAAGAAGAGCTGCATCTGTAGTTCGCTACTTGGTGAACAAAGGAATTCCTTCGAATCAATTGATTCCTGTAGGAAAAGGAAAATCTGAGTTGAAACACCCTCAGTGTGATCCTCCATCCAATTGTCCTGCTGTTCTAAACTTGGAAAACAGACGTGTAATTTTCAAACCTTACGATGATACTGTTGAAGGTATTGAATTCAAATATTAATATTATTTAATCCTTATATCAAAGAGCTTTCTCGATTGAGAAAGCTCTTTTTTTATGGCAATTATCTATGTTTAAATAAACTATTTATTTCAATTAATTCAATAGATTTAATGCATAAAAAAACAGTCCTAATGAATTAGAACTGTTTTATAAATCTTCAATTTAAATGATTTTATTTTTCTTTCAATAAATCTCTAATTTCAGTCAATAAAGTTTCTTCAGCTGAAGGTGCAGGTGGTGCTGCCTCTGCTACTTCTTCATTTTTACGCTTCATTTTATTCAATGTTTTAACCATAAGGAAAACAACCAAAGCTAACAACAAAAAGTTGATTCCAACGGTGATGAAATTACCATAAGCTAAAATCGCAGCTTCAGGCGCTGCCTCTCTTGCAGCCTCTAATGTAGCACCTGCAGGAATCAATTCTGAACCTTCTCCCATAGCAATATAAAAACTACTGAAATCTGGTTTTCCTACAATTGCACCAACGATAGGCATCACCAAATCATCAATTATACTTGTAATAATAGTTCCGAAGGCTCCACCGATAATCACACCGACAGCCATGTCGATGGCATTACCTTTTACAGCAAATTCTTTAAATTCTTTTACTATTCCCATATCATTTAAGTTTAAATAAATTAATTCTCTTTTAATTCCCAACGAATTTTTGTTTCGCCTTCTACCATTCCCCATTCATCAGCCAATCCGCCATTAATTTCAACCACAAATTTAGAATCTGCTTCTGCAGCTGCTACAGTTCCTCCAACCGCTTCAGAATCTGCACCTGGTTGAGCGTTTCTTGCAATATTGATCAAAACTGAATCTTTGTCGAAATACATAATATCCAAAGGAATTCTTGTATTCTTCATATAAAATGTATGTTGCCTAACTTCATGGTCACCAAAAATAAAAAGCATCCCAAAGTTTTCATCCATTTGTGATCGATCCATCAATCCCCTCGCACGTTTATTTTCAGTATCTGCAATTTCTATATCGATTTTCCTAAAAGCTTCGCCTTCACCATTTATAAATTCCAGTTCACCATCTTTGGTAAATTCAATTTCTACTATATCAGCAACAACCGATGATGATGAACTGCTTTTGTTTTCACAAGAAAATAGCATAAATGCAACTCCTAAAAATAATCCAACTTTTCTCATTTTATTTTTCTTCTTTATATATTCTATTTTTCGATGTAATCATTACTATCACTCCTAAAATTATAAATGGAATACTCAAAATCTGACCATTGTTCAATCCTATATTCAAAGCTTGAGCTACAAATTCTTCTCCTTGATCTTCTTTGAAAAACTCCACGAAAAACCTCACAAACCATAATAGGACGAAGAACAATCCGAAGATGTATCCTTGTTGAAATTTCTTATTGGTTTTTCTGTAAATGTGCCAAATCACAAAGAAAATAATTACATAACAAATGGCTTCGTACAATTGTGCAGGATGCCTTGGAACTACATCTCCATAACCATAACTTTGGTTGACAAACTTCACTGCCCATGGAACATTGGTTGGACTTCCTACAATTTCAGAATTGATGAAATTACCTACTCTAATTGCAGCCCCTCCCAAAGGCACAGTAATCGCTACCCTGTCCAACAACCAGAATAAATTTCTTTTCAAATATTTTCGGTTGAATAAATAAGCCGTAAACAAAAAGCCTAAAGTTGCTCCATGACTCGCCAAACCTCTAAAACCTGAAAACTCATATCCTTTCAACAAACCAAAAAACATGGATTCATTTGGATTTCTTTGAACTGGCAAAAATACTTCTATCAAAACTTGACCTAAAGGCATGCCTTGATAAATATCGAAGTTATAAAACAATTCACCCAAACGAGCACCTATAATTACTCCTAAAAATGCATATAAAAATAATGGATCCAATAACTCCACACTTACCTTATCGGTCTGCAATATTTTTTTCATCACATACCAGCCCATCACAAAAGCAAGTATCCACATCAAACTATAATAATAGATATTCAATGGACCCAAACTGAATAAAACTGGGTCAATGTCCCAAGTAATAAATAATAATTTCATCATAAGTTTTCTTTTTTTGGAACAGGATCATACCCACTCCCACCCCAAGGATGACATCTAAAAATGCGTTTAACTCCCAAATATAAGCCTTTTATCAATCCATGAACTTCCAGTGCTTCCAACATATAATTAGAACATGTAGGCGTAAATCGACAATTACTTCCCAACAACGGAGAAATAAATATTTGATAAAACCTTACCAGTCCTACCAAAGGAAGAATCAATATCTTTTTGGCTTTATTCATTTAACTAAACAAATGTACTTATATAAAAAAACATTTCTTTTTAAAAATCATAATTTTTAAAGAACTCCCATAAAACAATACCGGCACATACACTTACATTCAATGAATGTTTGGTGCCTTCTTGAGGAATTTCAATACAGTAATCACTTAAGTTAACAACTTCTTGCTGCACTCCATCAACTTCATTTCCAAATATTACAGCATATTTTTCATCAAACTTCAACTCGAAATCGACTAAACTTTTACTACTTTCAGTTTGCTCAACAGCAATCAATTGATAGTTTTCTTTTTTGAGTTTTGAAATCAATTCAATCGTATCTTCGACATATTCCCAGTTCACACTTTCCGTTGCACCCAAAGCCGTTTTTCTTATTTCTTTGTGAGGAGGCTTTGCCGTGATTCCACACAAATATATTTTCTCAATCCTAAAAGCATCCGAAGTTCTAAAAACCGAACCTATATTGTGCATACTCCTAATATTATCTAATACCACAACTACGGGTATTTTATCTACTTCCTTGAACTCTTCGACCGAAATTCTACCTAATTCTTCAAGCTTTAATTTTCTCATGCGGCAAAATTCGTTAAATATTTCAGTTAACTCAAATCAAACAAAACAATATCGCCAATATTTTCCGTATTTTTGAATTTTAAATAAACCTTATAAATTGAATCAATGCAAAGTAAAACTATAAATTTAACCAAAAGTGATTTTCTAACCAAAGTTATGGATTTTGAAAAAAATCCAACAGAATGGGTTTTCCTTGGAGACAAACCTTGTATCATCGATTTTTACGCAAGTTGGTGCGGACCTTGTGCCATGATTGCACCCATATTAGAAGAACTTGCCGAAAAATACGAAGGCCAAATCGATATTTATAAAGTGGATACTGAAGTCGAAAGAGAATTGTCGGCTGTATTTAACATCAGAAGTATCCCAACTTTGATCTTTTGCCCTTTGGACGATGGTCCACATCAGTTCAATGGTGCGCTCCCTAAAGTTGAATTCGAAAAAGTTATCAATGATTTATTATTGAAATAAATAAGTAAATTAAATCATCAAAACTTTAAAATTTATTTCAATTAACTTTAAAAAACTTAAAATTGGCAAAGAAAGAAACACCCTTAATGAAGCAATACAACAGTATCAAAGCAAAATATCCAGATGCTTTGCTATTATTTCGTGTGGGTGACTTTTATGAAACTTTTGGTGAGGACGCCATCAAGTGTTCTCAAATTTTAGATATGGTTCTAACCAAACGCGCCAATGGAGCTGCCTCTCATATCGAATTGGCGGGATTTCCACACCATGCCTTGGATACTCATTTGCCAAAGTTGGTTAGAGCTGGATTGAGAGTTGCGATTTGTGATCAATTGGAAGATCCGAAATCAACGAAAAAAATAGTCAAAAGAGGTGTCACAGAACTCATCACTCCTGGAGTGGCTTTGAATGACGAAGTGCTTTCTGCAAAGAAAAATAATTTCCTCATGGCCGTTCACACTGAAGATGAAATTTATGGCATCGCACTTTTGGATATTTCAACTGGTGAATTTTTGGTTTCTGAAGGAAATAAAGATCATTTTCATAAAATCATTCAGAGTTTCAGACCGAGCGAAGTAATTTATCAAAGAAGGAAAAAAATCGATTTACCCAACACTCAAAGTACTTTTCAAATTGAAGATTGGGCATTTCAATACGATTATGCTTTTGATAAATTGACTCAACATTTTAAAGTAAAAACACTGAAAGGTTTTGGAATCGAAAGTTTACGTGCTGGAACCATAGCTGCAGGTGCAGTTTTTTCTTATTTGGATGAAACGCATCATTTCGACATTCAACATTTGACCCAAATTCAAAGATTGGATGAAAATAGTTTTGTGTGGATGGATCCATTTACCATTAGAAATTTAGAACTCTTACATTCGCCCCACCCACAAGCCGTTACACTTCTCGATATTATGGACAAAACGCTCACTCCTATGGGAGGTCGTTTGCTGAATCGATGGATGGTAATGGTCCTCAAAGACATTCAAAAGATTCAAGAAAGACATAAAATCGTTGATTATTTCTTGAAAAATGATGATAAAAGAGAATTTTTAAGAGAAAAATTAAAAAGTTTAGGCGATATAGAAAGAAATGCCGCCAAGGTTTCTACAGGAAAAATCACGCCTAAACAACTTCAAATATTGGCCGAAGGCTTGAAAGTAATCACTGAAATCAAAACTGAATTGCAAGATGAAACTTCCATTCAATTTTTGATTCAGAATTTAAACGATTGGACAGAAGTTTACAATCATTTATTGAATACTTTATCAGAAGATCCACCTCATCAAATCATCAAAGGAAACGTGATAGCCGAAGGAGTTTCTGAAGAGTTAGACCAACTGAGAAATTTACAAAACAAAGGAAAAGATTATTTAGAGGAACTTAGAAAAAGAGAATCTGATAGAACTGGAATTCCCAACATAAAAGTTTCTTTCAACAATGTTTTTGGATACTATATTGAAGTAAGAAATACACACAAAGACAAAGTTCCAGAAGACTGGATCAGAAAGCAAACTTTGGTGAGCGCTGAACGCTATATCACCGAAGAATTGAAAGAATATGAAAATCAAATATTAGGTGCTGAAGAAAAAATTTTGAATTTAGAAACTCAATTGTTTCAAGAATTGATTCAAAGTTTATTTACTCACCTTAAATCGATTCAAAAATCAGCTATCACTGTTGCACAATTGGACGTATTGTCGTCATTTGCACAATTGGCGATTGAGAATCATTATGTTCATCCTCAAATCAACGATTCGCTCAATCTCATCATCGAAGATGGTCGACATCCGGTGATTGAAAAACAATTGAGACCTGAAGATCCATACATTGCAAACAGTGTTTCATTGGTTCCCAAAGAGCAACAAATCATTATGATTACAGGTCCAAATATGTCGGGTAAATCAGCCTTGCTGAGACAAACTGCATTGATTGTAATCATGGCTCAAATGGGCAGCTTTGTACCAGCAAAAAGTGCCGAAATTGGAATAGTCGATAAAATTTTCACTCGAGTTGGTGCTTCTGACAATATCTCTTCTGGCGAATCAACTTTTATGGTTGAGATGAACGAAACAGCGAGTATCTTGAATAATCTATCGGAAAGAAGCTTAATTCTTTTGGATGAAATTGGAAGAGGAACGAGTACTTATGACGGAATTTCAATTGCTTGGGCAATATCAGAATATTTACATCAACACAAATATGCACCTAAGACTTTGTTTGCAACGCATTATCACGAATTAAACGAAATGACACAAAGCTTTCCTCGAATCAAAAATTACAATGTAAGCGTTAAGGAAACTAATGATACTATTATTTTCTTAAGGAAATTAGTTCCAGGAGGAAGTGAACACAGCTTTGGAATTCATGTCGCTAAAATGGCTGGTATGCCCGATTGGGTTTTGAAAAGAGCTAATCAAGTTTTGAAAACTTTAGAAAGCACTCAAGTAAATGATAAGGCGAGCAATAAAGCCAAAAAATTGACCGAAGAAAATATGCAGTTGAGTTTCTTCCAATTGGATGATCCCATTTTGGAAGAAATTAGAAGTGATTTGATTCAAATCGATATCAATACTTTGACTCCTGTGGAAGCTTTAATGAAACTCAACGAAATAAAAAGGAAGTTGGGTAAGTAGATTGGAATACAAATTGTTTGAGAAAAAAAGAAAAAACCTAATTATGAAAAACAAAATAAAATTATTGTTGGGAACAGTTCTTGTCGGAATTGTAATCGCCTGTGCAACCAACCCACTAACAGGTAGACAATCATTGTCTTTGGTTCCCAATGCTCAACTTTTCCCTCAAGCCTTTTCACAATACAATCAAGTGATGAAGGAAAGTAAAGTAGTAAGCAATACCGCTGAAGCCAATATGGTCAATAATGTAGGCCAAAGAATCAAATACGCTGCTGAAAAATTTTATAATGAAATCGGTCAAGGCAATTCACTTCAAGGTTATGAATGGGAATTTAGATTGATCGAAAGCGATCAAATCAACGCCTGGTGTATGCCTGGAGGGAAAGTCGCATTCTATACTGGTATTCTTCCTGTTTGTCAAGATGAAACTGGAGTAGCCGTAGTTATGGGACACGAAGTAGCGCATGCTTTGGCAGGACATTCTGCTGAACAAGTCAGCAATGCTCTGTTAGCACAAGGTATTTTGTTGGGAGGAAATGTTGCGATTTCCAATGAAGAATGGAAATCAGTTTTCAACAGTTTATATCCGGCAGGTGCACAATTAGGTATGCTTAGTTATGGAAGAAAAATGGAGTTGGATGCAGATGAAGCCGGTTTATATTTAATGGCAATGGCGGGATACAATCCACAAGAAGCTTCTGCTTTCTGGCAAAGAATGGAAAAAGCTTCTGCAGGTCAACAAAGACCACCAGAGTTTTTGAGCACTCACCCAAGCCCTGGAAATAGAATTGCTCAAATCCAACAAATCATGCCAAGAGCCATGCAATATTATAACGCGAGTCCATATAAAAATAAATAATTAAACATCACACATTAGAAAACACCTAAACATTCATTGATTAGGTGTTTTTTTTATTTTTCTAATATTGACTTCAAATCAGCAGCCGAATAATTGATTGACTTCAAGGTTTTATTGTCCGATTTTCTATAAACTAAAAACAATCCATCGGTTTCTACAAAATAACTTTCGACTCCTTCTTTTTCTAAATAATGTTTCATGGTCGCTTCAGCTTCTTCCTTAGTTTTACAAGCTTTGCTCATATTCGAACGTTGCACTTCATCGAACAAATCAGCAAATTTATTTTTTAGACCAAACTCCAAAACCGCACCTGACAAAACATATTGAATATCACAGAGCGCATCGGCTATTTCTACCAAATCATCATTTTCTATGGCTTCCTTCAATTCTCTCAATTCTTCTTCTATCAAAGCAACCCTTAGTTGACATCTGTCTTTTGAAGGAATTTGGGGTTGATCTAAAATCGGGTGATGAAATGTTTTATGAAATTCAGCAACTGAACTTAGAGTTTTAGGATCTTTCATTGAAATAAATTGAATTAAATAATTACAAATAAAAAAAGGAATCCTCTAAAGGATTCCTTAAATATATAATTGATTTTTGAAATCAAATGTAAATTAAGCTACAACTTCTTTTACTCTATCTGCAGCTTCTTGTAATGTGATGGCAGATAAAACTTCTAAACCAGAGTTATCGATCATTTCTTTTGCCAATTCAGCATTGGTTCCTTGCAAACGAACGATGATTGGAACATTGATTTCGTCACCCATATTTTTGTAAGCATCTAAGATACCTTGAGCTACTCTATCGCAACGAACAATTCCACCGAATATATTTACTAAAATCGCTTTTACATTTTCATCTTTTAAGATAATTCTGAAAGCTTTTTCTACTCTTTCGGCATCAGCAGTTCCACCAACATCTAAGAAGTTCGCTGGATTTCCGCCTGACAATTTGATAATATCCATAGTTGCCATCGCTAAACCAGCACCATTTACCATACAACCAACATTACCATCCAATTTAACGAAATTCAAACCAGCTTGGTCAGCTTCAACTTCCGTTGGATCTTCTTCTCTAAAATCTCTTAGTTCAGCCAAATCTTTATGACGATAAAGTGCACTATCATCCAAAGTAACTTTAGCATCAACAGCTAAAATCTGGTTGTCAGAAGTTTTCAACACTGGATTGATTTCAAACAATGAAGCATCAATTCCTTCGTAAGCTTTGTATAAAGCTGTGATAAATCTAACACCGTCTTTAAATGCGTCACCGCTTAACCCCAAATTAAACGCGATTTTACGGGCTTGAAAACCTTGTAAACCTACCGCTGGGTCTATTTCTTCTGTAAATATTTTATCTGGAGTTTCTTCTGCTACTGCTTCAATATCCATACCTCCTTCGGTAGAATACATGATCATATTCACTCCTTTCGCTCTGTTCAACAATACAGATACATAAAATTCTTCAGTTTCTGATTCACCTGGATAATAAACATCCTCTGCGATCATCACTTGATGAACTTTTTTACCTTCTGCTGGCGTTTGAGGAGTTACCAATTGCATTCCTAAGATATTCGATGCATGCTCTTTAACTTCGTCTAAATTTTTAGCCAACTTTACTCCACCACCTTTACCACGACCACCTGCATGTATTTGAGCTTTTACAACATGCCATTGTGTTCCTGTTTCATCAGTTAATTTTTTCGCTGCCTCTACAGCCTCCTCTGGTGTCGTAGCTACTATACCTTTTTGTACTTTAACACCGTACTTGCTTAAGATTTCTTTTCCTTGATATTCGTGAAGATTCATTTCTAAAAATTTTTACGTTGGGCAAAAGTAACAATTCTCTTCCACTTTAACCATTAATTTGAACTGATTTTCATCTTACTATATTTTTTTATCATATACAATTCAAATTTTCTTATTTCAAATCTCACTTCAAAACTCTTTAATGTTTTATTATTTTTGCTCAAATTCATACATGAAAAAGAAAATTTACTATTTCGTTGGTATTGTATTGTTGATTAATTTTCTTCAAGCTTTCTTCACTCCAATTACTGAAGATGAGGCTTATTATTGGCTTTGGTCTCAAAATTTGGATTGGGGATATTTTGACCATCCGCCGATGGTGGCTTGGTGGGCTGCAGTTGGTTATGAAATTTTCCAAAATGAATTGGGCTTTCGATTGATTTCTACTTTTTTTAGTGGAATGAGCGTTTACTTGCTCTACCAATTATTAAAACCAAAAACTCAAAAAGAATTCAATTTATTCGGAATTTTAATCGGGTCAACTTTGGTTTTTCATGTGTTTGGATTCATCACTACACCGGATGCTCCTTTGCTTTTTTTTACAATTCTTTATTTATATTCACTGAAATATTTCTTAGAAAAAAACAATTTCACCTTTACAATTCTATTGGCAATTTCCTTTGCTGGATTGGTTTATAGTAAATACCACGGAATTTTAGTGATTTTATTTACAATTTTCCCAATTATAAAAACATGGTGGAGAAATCCAAAATTCTATGCAGCTGTGTTTTTGAGTTTAATTCTTTACACTCCACATTTTATTTGGCTTTTTCAAAATGATTTTATCCCAATTCAATACCATTTCATCGAAAGAAGTTCTGACGAAAGTTTTGAATTCGGGAAATTATTCACCTATTTATTGATATTCTTTTTGGGTGCATCTCCTCTACTTTCATACCATATTTTTAATGCAATTTTTAAATTCAAATCAAAAAATGCATTTGAAAAAAGTGTTTGGTGTTTGGCGATTTTACCTGGAATTTTCTTTTTTATCAC
>DEQC01000106.1:20805-33322 GCA_002359055.1 Flavobacteriales bacterium UBA3376
TAAGGATTTCAATCATCATTCCGTCCATTTCGCCTTTATATATTTATAAAAATTTCGCTTTAAAATTAAAGGATTTCCAACTCGAACATGCAGTTTTCGAAAAATACCAAGAAGCTTCAGTTTATTTATTTTACAATCCAAACCAAAAAGCAACTACCCACAGAACCATAGGTAATCGAAAGAATCAATTCACGCTTTGGAATTGGGAGGAAGATTTTTTAGGTCAAACAGTCGATTATGTTTCGCCTTGGGTTCGATCCGATCGTTCATTTGTCGGTGGACATAAAAATTATGAATATTTCATTAAATCAATTCCTAATTATCAGACCTACCATTTGATTGGTATTGAAACCATTGATAAAATCGAAACTGAAGCAAATCAGCTGATCGATTTGACAATAAAAATACATCATACACATGAACGCCCAATTGAAATTGGTGAAAATTCTGATTTAAAGTTAAACATAACTTATTATCAAGGAAAGCAATACAACTTTGTTTATTCAACAAAAATTCCCATTGAAAATTTGATTCTTCGAAAGAACGAAAGCAAAGAAATTGACATTCAATTTCGAAACATAGATAAAAAAGGAAATTTCAAGGCAAGTGTAGGAATTCATTATTCAGAAATCGGTACAACTTATCTTTCGAAACCCATTGATATACTTGTAAAATAATTATTGAATTCCCATTTCCTCTAACCAGCGACGGTATTTAGCTGCATTTCTTAGATGTTGTTCATAAGAATTCGTGAAGCTGTGATAACCCGGTCGATCTGGATCGGCACAGAAAAACACATAATTGTGTTCTTCCGGATTTAAAACTGCATCAACAGCAGAAAGATTGGGTAAACAAATCGGTGCTGGAGGCAATCCTAAAACTCTGTAAGTATTGTATTCGGAAGGCGTGGCCAAATGTCCAGACCTAACTCTCTGAATGATGTTGTCAAATCCATTTTCCATTCTATAAGCATAAATAGAAGTTGGATCAGCTTCTAACTTCATTCCTTTTTTCAAGCGATTCAAATACGCTTGTGCGACTTTGGGTTGTTCATCGACTTTCGAAGCTTCCATTTGAACTATGGATGCAAGAGTGAAAACTTCTAAAGGTGAGAAATTCATTTCTTCGGCTTTGGCTTGTCTTTCTTCGTTCCAAACTTTATTGAATTCTTTTTCCATTCGACTGACAAATTGTTCTGCAGAAGTATTCCAAAAGAAATGGTAAGTGTTTGGGAGAAAGAAATATTTGATAGTTTCTTCATTAAAGTTACCGTCTTTGTTTTGGGCAAACTCAATTATTTGTTGAACAATTTGAGCAGAATCTGCTTCGATCATTTTTGAAACCGAACCAGCCAAATGAAAAATCGTCGGTTCATTTTTGATCATCAAACGAACTTCTTCTTGAGTACCCGTAAGCAATCTATTGAGCAACTTTTCATTCGTATCCTCTTTATTTAATTTATATTTTCCGGCTTTTATTTTTTCTGAAAAATCTTTGGTTTCCGCATAAGAAACGAAAGATTCTAAATCTTTCAACTTCAACTGTAAAGAATCCAGAACCTCCTGATAAGTTGCATTGGTTCTGATGTATAGATAGTCGTCTTCAATTACATTTTGGTGGGCACCTTTAAAATATCCACAATGAGTAAAGTTGATTAAAACTCCAATCAATAGAATAAAATAAATGATGTTCTTTGTTTTCATATGTTAAGTCAAGTTTAATTAAATGTTTATCTCACCTTCGAATACGAATTCAGCAGGTCCACACAACCAAATATTCTCATATCCATCGGAGGAATTTTTCTCAAAGTGAACCTTTAAAATTCCGCCCAAAGTTTGAACTTTTATTTCATTAATATTGACTTTTCCAATTTCGTATGCAGCTATAGCAGCTGCAGTAACGCCAGTTCCGCAAGCCAAGGTTTCATCTTCCACTCCTCTTTCGTAAGTGCGAATTTTCAAGAAATCATCTGATAAAACTTCTACAAAATTTACGTTGCTTCCTTCATTGAAATAAGGACTTCCATAACGAATTTCTGCACCTTTGTTTTTGACATCTACCTTATCGACTTGCTGAACAAACTCAACATGATGAGGCGAACCTGTATTTAAAAACAAATGCGATTCAAATTTCTGAACGCTTTCTACATTACACATTTTAAGTTCAATTACATTATGAGTGATTAACGCTTCATGCGCACCATCTATTGCCATAAATTCCGCTCGAGTATCAACAATTCCTAAATCCTGAGCAAATCTTACGATGCATCTACCTCCATTTCCACACATACTGCTCTGATTTCCATCGGAATTGAAA
The DNA here is from genome assembly GCA_002359055.1 of Flavobacteriales bacterium UBA3376. GTDB lineage: Bacteria > Bacteroidota > Bacteroidia > Flavobacteriales > Weeksellaceae > Moheibacter. The sequence goes on from DEQC01000106.1 coordinate 23,122, forward strand.
TAAACCATTTGAAAATCTAAACTTGAATGATTTTGCAATAAAATCAAACCATCCGCTCCGATTCCGAAATTTCTATCGCAAATTTGTGCAATTTTATTTCGATCCGCTTTGAAGTCTGAATTTCTGTCATCTATCATGACAAAATCGTTGCCTGCGCCTTGGTATTTATAAAATTTCAATTTAATATTTTTAACAAATTTATAAATTTAAGTCATAGTACAATAACATAAAAAGTTAAGTTGATCATCACTTTTCATAAGTTCTTCTTATAATTGTTAAAATGAGGTTAAACAGCTTGTAGGAGATGATATATTGGTATTAAATTTGGTCTATGATAATTTGTTAAAATTAAAATTACACTTATGAAAAAATATTTAGGTTATTTAGTAATTGGGCTTTTGAGTGCGAGCTTCACTATTTTGGGGATGCAATTTATTTCAAAAAATACAGATTCTAACATTATTACCACAACTCACGACAGCAATGATGAAGGCAACTTCTCATTTGTTGATTATAGAGGAAGTGTGGCTTACAACGTCCCTAACTTTGTCGAAGCATCGCAAAAAACAGTAAATGCAGTAGTTAGTGTAATCAACTTTTCAAATCAAACCCAAAGAAGAGCTTTAGATCCATTTGAATTCTTTTTTGGTTTCCCTCAACAAAAACCTGAATCACAACCAGATAGACCAAGCGGTCAAGGTTCGGGTGTGATTATATCTGAGGATGGATATATAGTAACTAACAATCACGTGATCAAAGGAGCCAACAAAATTGAAATCGTTTTGAACAACCAAAAATCATATACAGCTGATTTGATCGGTACGGATCCGAATACAGATATTGCTTTATTGAAAATCGAAGAAAAGGGTCTTCCTTTTGTGAAATTTACAAATTCAGACGACATTAATGTTGGTGATTGGGTATTGGCGGTAGGAAATCCATTTGGTTTAAATTCTACAGTTACTGCAGGAATTGTTTCTGCCAAAGGTAGAAGTATCGATATTCTAAGAAGAAATGCCAACAGTCCTATCGAATCATTTATTCAAACCGATGCGGCTATCAACCCAGGAAACAGTGGTGGTGCTTTGGTCAATCCAGCGGGAGATTTGGTTGGAATCAACACAGCTATTTCATCGCCAACTGGAACTTTCTCTGGTTATGGTTTTGCTGTTCCTTCGAACATCGTAAAAAAAGTTGTTGAAGACATCAAAACATATGGAATGGTCCAAAGAGGTTATTTAGGTATTGAAGGAATGGATTTGAACGATGAGCAAACCGTAAATCTTTACAATAGAGAAAATGGAACTGATTTAAAATCTCAGCCAGGTGTATTGGTTAATAGAGTTACGGACAATGGAGGAGCTCAAGCAGCAGGAATCGAAAAAGGTGATATCATTATTGAAGTTGATGGTGAAAAAATTACGAGTTTCAACAAACTTACTTTAGCTGTAGGAAGTAAAAATCCAGGTGATAAAGTTAAAGTTAAGGTTTTAAGAAATGGTAAAGAGAGAAATTATACAGTTACACTAAGGGATTTGAGTGGAAATGCAAAAATCAGATCTATAGCTGATTTAACCGTAATAGAAAAATTAGGAGCGGAATTCGAACCTTTGACAGAGCGTCAAAAAGTGAGTTTCGGAATTGATACAGGTGTGATGGTTAAAAACATGAAACCTGGAAGCAAATTGGCAAGTATAGGTATATCAGAAAACTATATCATTTTAAAAATCAATGATAAAGAAGTAAATTCTCAAAAAGATGTTGAAAAACTTTTGGATAAACACACAGGAAGAGTTTCTGTAAGCTATGTGGATCCGTATGGGAGAATTTACACCAGAGGATTTACCATGGATTAAATATAAATTTTAGTCTCAGGAAAATAAAACGATACTTTCAAGCATCGAAAGTATCGTTTTATTTTTACGAAAGCTTATTATCTATTAATATGTATTATTTTTGTCGATAGAAACAGTTGTCTATCTATATTTTCATGAAAAAATTAATTCCAATTTTCTTACTTTTATTATTTAGTATTGGTAAAGCACAAGAAAAATCCAACTCAACTTCGTATTTTCTTATAAATACTGGATATACAAACCTCAATGGTAACTATTTCGAACTCGGACCTGAATTTTATTTCATTCAGAAAAATGATAATATCATCAACCTAAGTGCCACCGCAAATATGGCGTATTTCAACGATCAATTCGTGATTGTACCTGAAGTTGGAATTGGGTATTTGTTCAACACTAAAAATCCTAACAGCAAAGCAAATCCATACAGAGAATACATCAACGCCAGTTTCTATTCCATAAGAGTCAACGCTTCTCCATGGAATATCACACCTGAAATCGGATTGACTTTGTTGGGTTTATTTGAAGCCAATTTTGGATATTCTTTCGAATATAACGAACACAAACACACGAGTTTTGATGGAATTAAATTTGGAATAACTTTCCATATTCCAAGTCAACTTTTGTTCTGAAAAAAACTTTTTCACAGAACTCTAATTCTAATAAACTTTGTTTGCTCAAACATTAAATCTTATTTTAGCCCTATGATTTCAGCGAAAAACATTTACAAAAATTTTGGTGATTTAGAAGTTCTAAAAGGTGTTTCTTTAGATGTAAGCGAAAGTGAAATAGTTTCTATCGTCGGAGCTTCTGGTGCTGGAAAAACTACTTTGTTGCAAATATTAAGTAGTTTAGAAAAAAGTACCGAACCCGAAAAACACTACACTCAAATTCTGATAAAAAAACAAGATATCACGAAGTTAACTGATGCTAATTTATCGAAATTCAGAAATGAAAACATAGGATTTATTTTCCAATTTCATCAATTACTTCCAGAATTCACAGCTTTTGAAAATGTTTGTATACCTGCATATATCGGCAATGGCAAAAAAAACAAAATACACGAAAAAGCCAAAGAGTTGTTGAATTTTTTAAATTTGGGCAATCGATTAGAACACAAACCTTCTCAACTTTCAGGTGGTGAACAACAAAGGGTAGCAGTTGCAAGAGCGCTAATCAATCAACCAAGTGTGATTTTTGCGGATGAACCTTCTGGAAATTTGGATTCAAAAAATGCTGAAGAGTTGCATCAATTGTTTTTCAGATTAAGGGATGAATTCGGTCAAACATTTGTAATCGTGACCCACAATGAAGATTTGGCTGATATGGCCGATAGGAAATTAGTCATGTCTGATGGAAAATTTGAAATCTAAATAAAATGCTTCTCAACCTCATTTGTTGGATTTATACATTCTTCATCTCTTTGGGAATGGGAAGTTTAAGCTTTCAAATTTTAAAATTAAAACCCATCAAACTGAGCTATTTATTGTTAATAGGTCTGTTCCTTCAAACTTTATTGGTTCATTTCTACGCTGTGCTTTTCCCTATCGATGGGATTTTTTATGGAATCAATAGTTTAATTTCAATGGGCTTAATTTTCATTTATAGAAATAACATTCAATCGCTTATTCGCTCTACTTTTCAAAACTTCAAATCTTGGAAAACCAGTTTAAAACTACTCCTTTTCGTGATTTTCATTTTGAGCTTGATGCAGTCTTCAGTTGCTCCACTCCTACCCGACAACGAATCTTATTATGTTCAATCGATCAAATGGCTGAACGAATATGGATTGGTCAAAGGTTTGGCCAATTTGCATATTTTCTTTGGGCAAATGTCTGGATTACACTTATTGCAAAGCAGTTTTAATTTTGGATTTATAACCAATCTTCTGAATAGCATCAATGGATTTATTTTATTGATAGCTGCTTTTTACAGTTTAAATTCTTTGAATGAATATTTTAAAAAGAAAAAAATCATCGATTTAATCGTTGGGCTAACCTTTATCGCTGCACCCTTCTTATTTCGATTTCTTGAAGCACCTTCACCAGACTTACCAGTTTATATGGTTTTCCCCATCATCGTTTCTATTTTTTATAAAAATTACGAAAAACCGAGAAAAGAAGGGATTTTATTGATTTTCGTATTTAGCCTTTGGCTTATTTTAATCAAAGCAACCGTTTTTCCGATTTTAATTTTCGGATTTATTTTAACCTTTAAATCGAAACTCTCCAAACAAACTATGCTAAGCATTTTCAGTCTATGTGGAATTGCTTTCATTGCTTTTTGCATCAAGAACTTTATAGTTTCAGGCTATCCTTTATATCCTACAAACATCGGTGGTTCTATTTTAAATGCTGATTGGAGAATTCCTTTGGAAATTCAAAAAATGTACTATTCATTGACCCAACTACACGCTTATCATATCACTGACATCGAAATTTATCAAAATTGGAACTTTCGAGACAAAGCAATTCATTGGTTCACTTTACCGAAATTGCATGGTTTGTTCAATCGTTTGATGATACTATCATTAATAATCTCACCTTTTTTCACTTTGAGAAACAAAGCGCTAAAATGGATTTATATCATCGGACTGATTCAATTTTCGGCTCTAATGATTACTTCTCCTCAATACCGATTTTTCTTTCATATACTTTTAATTTTCAGCTTAATCATACTTGCGAAAATTTTAATTAACAGAAATTCGAGGTGGATATTTAACTTTCTATTGATAAGTATTGGACTGAGTTTCATACCGCTTTTCATCCCTTTTGGAATCGACAATTTCACAGACAATCCATTGATGACTAGGGATAATAATTTATTTGAAAGCTCCAACTTCATTTACCCTAAAAAAAACGTACAATTTCAATACGAATATAAAACCCATAAAGAGGGTAATTTAATTTATCAATCGCCACAAAACACTTCATTTTGGTTGACCGGAGATGGAAATATCCCAGTTTTAAATGAGCAACTTTTAAACTATCTTAAAACCCATTACAAAATCAGACCTCAGTTGAGAACTGAACAATTAAAAGATGGTTTTTATGCCGAAAAATTCGAAGAATGAAATTAGCCGAACTCAAAGAATTCTTAGACGAAAAGGTTGAACTATACAACAACTCGGATTTCATCAAAAGTGATCCTATTCAAGTTCCACATCGTTATTCTACAAAAGAAGACATTGAAATCGCTGCTTTTTTTGCTGCGAATATGGCTTGGGGCAATCGAAAAATGATTATCAACAAACTCAATGATTTGATGAATCGTTTGGGAAATTCTCCTTTTGATTTTGTGATGAATTATTCTGAAGATGAATTTGAAAAAATAGAAGATTTCAAACACAGAACGATGAATTCGTTGGACATTGACTTTATGTTACGTTCGCTTCAAAACATTTATAAAAACCACAATGGATTGGAAGCTACTTTATCATTTGACCCAAAAGATGAAGATAGTTTCAATGCATTGGAAAACTTTAGAAATATATTTTTAGAAATTTCTCATGAGAAACGCTCTGAAAAACACATTTCAAGTCCACAAAAAGGTTCTGCTTCTAAAAGATTAAATATGTTTTTACGATGGATGGTTAGAGAGGATCATCAAGGAGTTGATTTTGGGATTTGGAAAAATATTAAAAGTTCACAATTGGTTTGTCCATTGGATGTTCATTCAGGCAACGTTGGAAGAAAGTTGGGTTTGTTGACACGTAAACAAAACGATTGGAAAGCTGCAATTGAATTGAATTCAAATTTAAAAAAAATGGACAATCATGATCCAGTAAAATATGATTTTGCCTTATTTGGCTTGGGAGTTTTTGAAAAATTTTGATTTGAATAAAACAATTATTGATTATTCATTTTTATCCAAATGTTTGACGAAACTCGAAGGAGTAACACCTGTAAACATTTTGAAAACCGTGGAAAATTTTGAATGTGAAGAAAATCCGCACTCTTTGGCCAAAAAACTCAATTTATATAATCGATATTTCTCGTCATTGTAAAGTTTGTCCAAAATATAATAAATTCTATTTTCATTGATAAACTTATTGAAATCCTTTCCTAAATCATGATTCAGAACATGTGACAAATATTTTGTGTTGACATTTAATATTGATGATAAGTCGGCAATAGTTATGTTCGATTGGAGAAAACCTTTAGATTGCACAAATTCTTCTAATCCATCCAATATTTTTTGATTGACTTCTTCATTAACAATTATTTTTGGAGTTGATTTTACAACTTTTGATTTCTCTTGGATTAAACTTTCTGAATTAAAACTTTCGAGTTTAGCTTTCAATTCTTTGATTTTATTTCTAGTTTTTCTTCTTACGTAGAAATAAATAAAAACAAATGCCAGCAATCCCAAACAGAAAAGAGTAAAAATCATTGAAACCACTTGATTTTTCTTTTCTAAGAATTGATTTTCTGCTTTAAAGTTTTCTATGAACCTTTCTAAAAGTTGGATTTTATTTTCATTGATTTCATTTGTCATTTTTTTGACTTGCGTCAAATATTTGTATGAATTTACAGTATCATTTACTGAGTAGTAATATTCGTAAAGTTGGTTATAAATCATTAATTTTGATCAATGACTATTTTCCAACTTTTCAAAAACCTATGGCCGTTTGTTAAACCTTATCGGTTTTTAGTTTTTGCTGCACTTTTTCTTACGTTGATCGGTTCTTTCACTGCTCAAGTCAATGCGCTTACACTTCAATACACAGTTGATGAAATCAATCAATTGGTTGAAAATGGCGAAGGTTTAGAAGCTGGAATGTATATTCTAATTACCATATCGATTATTTTACTCGCCAAAGAAATTATCAATGTTCTCATCACTTTTGGGCAAAAATTCTATGGTGAAAAACTTAGGATTTATATCTCAAGAGACCTCGCCCAAGTAATCATCGATAAAATTTTGACTTATCGAATGGCGTTTTACACTTCGAATGACAACGAATCTGGGAAATTACAAACTCGAATCGATAGAGGAATTGAGAGTTTGACTCGTTTGGTCCAAAACTTTTTCATCAATATTTTACCACTTTTCGCCAACTCCTTTATTGCATTAATACTTATGTTCAACGCCAACTTTTGGGTAGGACTTGTTGGATTAATGATAGTCCCTGTTTATATTTTCATCACTATCAAACAAGCAAAAACTCTAAGTGGCTGGAGAAGAAATATGAGAAATTTCCGAGAAAGAAAAAGTCAAGGAATCGTCAATATTATACAATCCATCACAGTTATCAAATCGTTCAATCGAGAATCCATTGAATCTGAAAAACAAAATCAAATCCAATACGAATTGACAGAAAACCAATTAAAAACTCAAAAAACTGGATTTCTTTTCAATGGAATTAAAACTTTTGTCGAACAAATCGGTGTAGTAATTATCATAATACTCACCGCCTTTTTGGTTTTGGACGGGCAAATGAGCATTGGCATGATTATGTTTCACATTTTACTATTCAACAACGTGACCGCGCCTATTGGTCAGTTGCATAGGATTTTTGATGAAATGAATGATGCGATGATTTATTCTGAAACATTCTTTGAAATTTTAAATTCCGATCATGAAATAGAAAATTCAGGAACTTATAAACCTGAAAAAATCGAAGGTAAATTTGAACTAAAAAACGTCGATTTCATTTATCCGAATGGCACTCAAGCACTTTACGATGTAAATATGGAGATTTTACCTAATAAAATAACTGCACTCGTCGGACTGAGTGGAGCTGGAAAAAGTACGATTATCAATCTTTTAGACAAATTTTACGAACCTACGAGTGGTGAAATTCTTTTGGATGGAGTTCCTTTGAAGGAATATGAAACTAAGTTTCTAAGACAAAACATTGGTTTGGTTTTGCAAAAAAATCATATTTTCAGTGGAAGCATCGAGGAGAACATCACTTATGGAAATCCTGATGCAAGTAAGGAGGAAATAGAAAATGCAGCCAAACAAGCATATATTTATGATCAAATAATGGAACTTCCAGAGAAATTCAGTAGTAATGCACTTTTGTTGTCTGGAGGTCAACAACAAAGAATTGCCATCGCTCGAATGTTTTTAAAAAATCCACCCATTATTTTTTTGGATGAACCCACTGCTAGTTTAGATGCAATTGCCACTGAGCAAATCAAAAATAGTTTGGATGCCATCAAAAAAGATAGAACTGTGATCATCATTTCGCATAGTATTTCTCAAATTATAGATTCTAATGTTATTTTTGCCATGGAAACTGGAAAAGTAGCCGAATCAGGAACGCATGATGAAATTTACAATAAAAATGGCGTTTATAAAGATATATTTGACGCGATGGCTCGAAGTTTAAATATCGAAAAAATCGCTAAAACTTTTGAAGAATAAATAAATGAAAGAATTAAAAGACATTAAATATTTAGAAAGAAAACCGAGGATTCAGTTGGATAAAAACCCATTGATTTTATTGATTCATGGCTATGGAAGCAATGAAGAGGATTTATTTAGCTTTGCAGAAGATTTGCCTGACGAATTTCATGTAATCAGTGTTAGAGCTTTGCACACTTTATCTATGGGAATGTATGCTTGGTATGCAATTGACTTCATCAATATGGAAAAGTTCAACAACATCCCACAAGGTTTAGAATCAAGAGATCGATTGGTAGAATTCATCGATGCGATTTGCACTCAAGAAAATTTGGACAAAAAAAATGTATGGTTGATGGGTTTCAGTCAGGGAGCAATTTTAAGTTATTCAATCGCCATGAATTTCCCAGAAAAAGTTAAAAACATAGCGATTTTAAGCGGATATCCAGAACCTAATTTTATAGGTGAAGAAATAGAAATCAAACCCGAATTTTCAAATTTAAATTTCTTTATTTCTCATGGAATTGAAGATATGGTGATTCCTGTTGATTGGGCGAGAAAAGGTCAAGAAATGTTGAATCAACTCAACATAAAAAACGAATACCACGAATACAATAGTGGACATGGAATAAACCCGCAGAACTATTGGGATTTAATGAATTGGATGAAAATCAGTTTAAAAAGTTAATCCAAAACTAAAAAACTAAGTTCTAAAAATGAGTGATTTACTTTTTTGAACTTCTATCTTTGCAAGAATTACAACAATAAGATCATAATGAGTAATAACAACATATTGCCGAAAGTAGCTATTTCTGTTGGTGACATCAATGGAATTGGCTATGAAATCATAGCTAAAACCTTGGCCAACAAAGAAATTTTAGAAATATTCACACCTGTGATTTTCGGATCGACCAGGCATTTAAATTTTTATAAAAACCTATTAGAAATGGACTATTTGCATTTTTATGGGATCCATTCAATAGATAAAGCTATCGATAAGAAAATCAATGTTTTCAATATTTGGAAAGAAGGACCAGAAATAGAACCTGGACAATCGACCAAAGAAGCTGGAGCAATGGCTTATGAATCTTTGAAAGCGGCTGCTCAAGCTGTGAAAGATGGGTTTTGCGATGTATTGGTTACTGCTCCAATCAACAAAAACAACATTCAATCGGAGGCGTTTAATTTTCCAGGACACACTGAATATTTAGGTGAAGTTTGGGGAGGAAATCCTTTGATGTTTTTAGTTTCCGATAAATTAAAGGTCAGTATGGTGACTCAACACATTCCCTTGCAAGAGGTAGCCAAAAGTATCAATAAGAAAAATATTGCTCAGAAAATTCACGCATTACACGATTCATTGGTGAAAGATTATGGAGTCAGAAAACCTAAGATTGCAGTTTTAGGATTGAATCCACATTCAGGAGATGGAGGATTATTGGGAACGGAAGAGCAAGAAATCATCATTCCAGCCATTCAATCCGTATTTAAAAAAGACATTTTGGTTTATGGACCTTATGCAGCTGATAGTTTTTTCACACCTAACAATTTAAAAATGTTCGATGCGATTTTAGGTATGTACCATGATCAAGTTTTGACACCATTTAAAACAATTTCGTTTGAAGATGGTGTCAATTATACAGCTTCGCTTCCATATGTGAGGACTTCGCCTGATCATGGAGTTGCATATGACATTGCTGGCAAAGGAATTGCGGATGAAACCTCTTTTAGAGAAGCTATTTATACAGCCATAGATATTTTTAAGAAACGAAGAGAATACGAGGAAATAACTGCTAATATTTTGCAAACTCAAGAATTAAATACCGATAAAAATTCAGATCAATAAGTGTTTGTACAATAAATGAAAAGCGGTTCAACTTTAGATTTATTTTAGAATAATAACAAAAAATTATTGTTTTCCAATAAGATAGTAGTATATTTGCCACCCATTTTTGTGTTATGGAGAAATTCAATAATTATGATGTTTCCTTTGC
>DEQC01000093.1 GCA_002359055.1 Flavobacteriales bacterium UBA3376
GATTTGTTGGAAAGAATCAGAGCAGTTTTACTCGAAGGTAAATCAGCAAGAGTCGTTCAGCCTGCTAATGTAGATGAAGAGGAATTGCTCGAAGAATTTCAGTTAATTACCAGCAAACCAGTTTTGTATGTGTGTAATGTTGATGAAAATTCAGCAGCAAATGGTAACGATTACGTCGAAAAAGTAAAGGAATTAATCAAAGACGAAAATGCTGAAATTTTGGTCTTGGCAGTAGCCACAGAGGCTGATATTGCTGAGTTGGAATCTTACGAAGAGCGTCAAATGTTCTTGGAAGATATGGGGCTGGATGAGCCAGGTGTTTCCAAATTAATCCGTTCTGCATATCAATTATTGAAATTACAAACCTATTTTACCGCAGGCGTAAAAGAAGTGCGCGCGTGGACAATTGAGGTAGGGGATACGGCTCCGCAAGCAGCAGGTGTTATCCATTCTGACTTTGAAAAGGGATTTATCCGTGCCGAAGTTATTGCCTACAATGATTTTGTAGAATTTGGTTCTGAAGCAAAAGTAAAAGAAGCAGGAAAACTGCGCGTTGAAGGCAAAGAATATATTGTTAAAGACGGTGATGTGATGCACTTTAGATTCAATGTGTAAAACAGCTTATCATCAGCATAATTTTTATCGAAATACCTTCTGTGTTTTTGATGTAGCGCAATTTCCGTTGGAGAAATTTCACTATACCAGCAAAAAAGGTAGTGCTTATCATTTCACACCCGATGGCGTTTACCGACGCTCAAATCATTGGGGCAGGGTAGGCAATTGCCGATGGAAATTGACAGGGAATAACAAGATGCAAAATCAACATATTGGTTATGCATCTTGGGATTCTTTTTATCCAAACAGCGACCATCAAACTTTTTTTTATATCCGAAAAACTTCCACAGGATATGACTTTGACCATTATTTATCCCCAGATTATGATGGCAAAGCTGTACGAAAAACCAGTAAAGAAACGCAAAATACCTTACGAAAAATAAAAGAATTAGATGATCCGATTTGGCTAAAGCATTATCCTGAACTCGTTTGGAATGAGTCAGTTAAAGAAAAGATTATCCATCAGCTAATTTATACCAGAAAAACATTTCGAGAGATTTTGCAAGAAGTTGTTTCAGAATAAAAATTCCGGGATGCTCATTTAGGGCTTTGGCGACAGTGCGGATTTAGAAGCACTTGTTTTCAATTTAGTACTAATGTTCATTTTAAAGCCAAATGTTCAATTTAGCACTGAAACCGCCATTTTGTTGTACGTTCGTTATTGCATATTTAATTTTAGATATTTAATTGCTTCTTTTAATGCTTTATCGTTACTTTTTAAATAATCATTTAAAGTTCTTTGTGCCTTAATGTCTGGTATGATTCCAATTCCTACGAATTCATCTCCGTTGGGATATGTATCTTTTTTTGTACATATTCTCGCCTCTCCTTCGTGGGGTAATTCAAAAGTCATAGGCATTCCTGTACTTCCAAAAGTAGGTTCTCCTATTGTTGTTATATGTTTTTGATTATGTAGATAAATTAAAAAATCTTCTGCTGACGATGCGGTATTATGACCTATAAGCACGACTGTTGGGATTATTATTTTGTCAACATCTTTCTTTACTAAATGATTGTTGTGGGGTATATCATACATTAATTTATCATTAAACGCTAAATAACTTAATGTTTCCCATGATGAATTGTTTTTAGAGTCATTATTTGTCGTTAAATTTTCTCCCCAAGCTTTGTATGCTGAAAGGTTTTGTCGAGTACTCGATTTTGAGAGTTTAATAATCGTATCATTAGTAATGAAGTCAACAATGTTTAAAGCGTTGCTTGAATTGCCACCACCATTATTTCTGATGTCAATTATAAGGCTTCTTGCTTTTTTTAGTTCGGGCACTTTTTCAATAAATAGGTCTTTTACTTTATCATTATCAAATGTATTAATTGCGACATATGCTATTCCATTTTTTAACCATTTAAAATCTAAAGGTTGTTGTTCTACAAAAGGAGGGAAATATTTTCTTTCTGAAGATTTTGCACATGTAATGTTTAATATTTTAATATTATTGTTGGGCAAACGCATTTTTAATTCAAAAGTTGTTCCGTAAGGAGCTTCAAGAAGATGCTTTGCTCCCCAATCTCTTAAAACATGTGCTGTTGATGATGAAATATAGGGAATTACATTTTTGTTAATATAATCCTTTGTATCAAGTCCATTTACTTCAATTATTTCTGTTCCAAGAGGAATTTCGTCTTTTTTGCTCAAATTAACTCTCGTTATAATCGCTTTGTCTTCTATATTAGATATAAATATTTGATAATCACCAAACTCATTAATAGAAATATAGTCTTCTATGTAATCAGGAAAATATATATTTGTGTGACCATCTTTTAGTAATGCACAAAATTTTTGAAGCTCACGATAATATTCATAATCATTTTCAGTATTTTGAACAATTGAAATTAGTTCTTTGTAACGATTCTCCCACAAAGCCCTATCAACTTTATCTAAATAGACAAAATTATAATTTACTTCTTGCCAAAACTTTGATAAACCATAAACTTTATCGCTTGGTGAAATATTATTTGGGATTTGAGCATTAGTGAATAAACTACAAAAAATACATAGTAATAATAACAATTTTATTTTATTCATCTTTTATTTTTAAATTAGCACAAGTTCAACTT
>DEQC01000086.1:0-18240 GCA_002359055.1 Flavobacteriales bacterium UBA3376
CCCAAAGTTTCTATATAATCACCTACTTTGAAAGGTTTGAAAAGTATGATCAAAATTCCACCGGCGAAGTTCGATAAGCTTCCTTGCAAAGAAAGTCCAATACCCGCAGCTAAACCTGCGATGATGGCTGCAAATGAAGTAGTGTGTACGCCTAAAGTAGAAACGGCCGATAATATGACCAAAAGTTTGAATAGAAAATCTAAGATAGGAATTATAAATTCGCGTATCGATGGATCTATATTTCTTTTGATCAAGCGATTTCTGATAATTCTCTTGAGTTTCTGCGAAAGCCAAAAACCAATTGTAAAAATAAGTAGTGCCAAACCTACTTTTATACCAAAGGAAATGATGTCCTTGAACAACCATTCGTATTTCTCAAAATCCATCGCAAATATTTTAACATTAATCAACAAAAATACACTAAAATCATTCTGATTTTATAAAATAAAATAGATTTAACCCATAATTAAGAAAACCAGTCAAAAGAAATCAGATATATTTGCATCGATGGAATTTCAAATACAGAAAAAAGACGAATATTCGAAGGCGAGAGCAGGTGAAATAACAACTGCTCATGGAGTGATTCAAACTCCTATATTTATGCCTGTCGGTACGGTTGCAAGTGTGAAATCAGTTCACCAAAGAGAATTAAAAGAAGATATCAAAGCTCAAATTATTTTGGGCAACACCTATCATTTGTATTTAAGACCAGGAACTGAAATACTTCATAAAGCAGGTGGTTTGCATAAATTCATGAATTGGGAAAAACCAATACTTACTGATAGTGGTGGTTTTCAAGTGTATTCTTTGGCGACCAGTCGTAAAAAGTTTGACGATGGGGTGAGGTTCAAATCGCATATCGATGGATCTTATCATATGTTTACTCCAGAGAAATCTATGGAAATTCAACGATACATCGGTGCCGATATCATTATGGCATTTGATGAGTTGACCGGAATTCCTGCAAAATATGGTGAAGCTAAACGCGCTATGCACATCACACATAAATGGTTGGAAAGATGTAGAACTTGGTTGAATGAAAATCCTGAGTTGTATGGTTATGAACAAACTTTGTATCCAATCGTACAAGGAAATTCATTTCATGATTTACGGAAAGAGTCGGCTCAATACGTAGCTGATTTTGGGGCGGAAGGTAATGCCATTGGTGGATTGAGCGTGGGTGAACCTGAAGATGTGATGTATGAAATCACAGATTTGGTAACTGAGATTTTGCCGGTCGATAAGCCACGGTATTTGATGGGAGTGGGGACGCCTTGGAATTTGATAGAGTGTATAGCTTTGGGAATCGATCAGTTCGATTGTGTGATGCCGACGCGTAATGCGAGAAATGGAATGCTTTTCACTTGGAATGGAGTGATGAATATGAAAAATGCTAAATGGAAAGATGATTTTTCGCCTTTGGATGAAATGGGAAAAAGTTTTGTAGATAAAGAATATTCTAAAGCTTATGTGCGACATTTATTTGCAGCCAATGAATATTTAGGTAAACAAATTGCGTCCATACACAATTTAGCTTTCTATTTGGATTTGGTTCAAACGGCAAGAAAACATATTTTAGAGGGAGATTTTCATCAATGGAAAAATCAAATTTTACCTCAGTTAAAACAAAGATTATAAGTTGAAAATATTTGATAAATATATCATCAGAAATTTTTTGAGCACCTTTTTCTTTATGGTGATCATACTTTCGACCATAGCCGTGGTGATTGATTTGAGTCAAAAACTCGGTAGGTTGGAGGACAATGGTTCAACACCTATGGAAGCTTTGGTGCAATTTTACCCTTATTGGGCAGTGTGGTTGGTCAATACATTTTTGCCAGTTGCCGTTTTTATTTCTGTGATATATTTTACTTCTCGATTGACCATGCAGACCGAAATAGTCGCTGCACAAGCGGGAGGAATCAGTTTTCATAGAATCACAAAACCTTATTTGTTTGTTGCGGGAGCTATAGCACTGACATCTTTGTTTGTTAATAATTTTGCTTTGCCTTGGGCAAACATCAAAAAGAATAAATATCAATACGAATACTTATTGAGCAGTTCTAAAAACCGAGAATATTATGAAAGACAAAAAATTTCCTCTCAGATAAGTAAGGATGAATATATATTCGCATTGAACTATGATAGGGTCGAAAAAAGAGGAAATAATTTTGTTTATCAAAAGTTCGATGGAGAAGTTCTAAAAGAACAATTGATCGCTTCTTCATTTAGTTGGGATTCTGATGATTCTGTTTATGTTTTGAGAAATGTCAATTCGAGAATTGTGTTGTCTGAATTCAGAGATAGTATAGATTATCACACATCATTGGAAAGGCGATTCAGTGCTACACCTGATGAGATTTTGCCTGAAGGTTATGTAGCAGAGACTATGAATTCATTCGAATTGAATCGTTTCATTGAGAATCAAAAGTTCAAAGGTTCAGCGAGTATCAATGCTTATTTGAACGAATTTCACCAAAGAAATTCATCGCCATTTTCTGCATTTATATTAACAGTTTTGGCTTTGTCATTGTCCTCTCGAAAACGAAGAGGAGGCATAGGTGTCAATTTAGCTTTAGGTGTTTTATTGGCGTTTTTCTATATCTTTTTCAATCAAATCTCATTGACTTATTCCACCCAAGGATTTGTTTCACCTGTGGTCGCTGCATGGGGGCCGAATTTGATTTTTGGAATATTGACCTTAGTGGTTTATTTGAAACGAGCGAATGCTTAGCATTTAATAATGTTAGAATTCTTAGAAAAAGTACTGAACATGTACTCCAATTGATAAAAATTACAATTTTAAATGTACATTGAACAGCAAATAACCTAAATTATCTTTAGTAGTTGTTCTGGAAATAATATTTCCATCAAATTGAGTGTGCAAACTGTTGAAATTATTTAATTTAAACAGTGATAACATAGATTCTCCATTAACTGAAAAAGAAATTTTATCAGAAAAGTCATATTTTAGAAACATTCCTAAGTCAGGTACACCAAAATTGGTATCATTTGTATCGTAATAATGATAATTAAAATCTAAACTCCATTCAATTTTGCTATCATGTCCTCTAATTGAAAATGTATTGGTAAATATATCTTGGTTTGTAATTGTAGCTTGGTCAATTCGGAAGTTTTGTTGATTCCAAGAAACTGTGTTTTTTAATTCTTTGATAAAACTATTTCTTGGTAAGAATCCAATATGAAGTTCAGGGTATAAAGTATTAACGCTCACTTTGGACAATTCATTGTCAAACATAGTGTTATATCGGTTGATCGCTATTTTGAAATTTGTCCCAAATGTTAAACGATGAAAGGATTCACCAATATAGAAACTTTTATTATATCCAAGATGGATGTTGTGGCTGTATCTATCGTCAAAAATTCGATTTGAATAATGAAATGTTTTATCAACGATGGAATCTAAAACAGTTTGCATATTATTTTTTATGTGTTTGAATCTGTATTCAGCAATAAAATTTCTATTTTTTGGTACTTGGTTAAAATACCAACCTATACTTGCCTCGTTTGAGTAAGAAATATTGTTTAATTCAGAAATTGAGTTGAAAGTTCTATTGTTAAATGACCTAATAATTGTGTCATACATAGAATTAATATCAAAATATTTATATGTCCTTTCGAAATTAAAAGTCAAATTATTCTGAGGTTGAAAATTATAAGTCAATTGACTATTTGATTTCAAAAAACTTTTCTTTTCATTCTGGCTTGAAAAAAACAAAACAGGACTTAAGGAAAATGAATAATCCAATTTTTTTAATGAGCCAGTCAATGAAAATCTTGACTCGATGTTTTTAATGTTTCTTTTTATTGTTTGCTGTGATCTAACTAAGTTTTCATCGATTATTTGATCAGCATTTTCATTTAACTGATTGAATCCAACACCTAAATTAACTGTGTTTTTATTTAATTTCAATTGATAATTACCAAACAAAAAGATATTGTTTTTGATGTATAAATCATTTTGATAAATGTTTGAGACACTGCTTTCTACCAGATTGGCTGTCAATGAGTTCTTGTTATCTTCATGATAGACATCGAAATAGAAATTTATTAATGACTTTTCATTTAAGATGGTGGATATTTTAAAATTATTGGACAAAGCAAGATTATTAGGTTTAATCATAATACTTTCAGCCGTATTTTGATTTTCTGGGTAGAAAATACTATCTACACTATTTCTTTGTGAAGTGTTTTTTAAGATAAGCAAATTGAAAACATTGTTTAAAATGGTTTTAGATGATATTATGTGGTCGTAATTCAAAGTTGTACCATAAAAATTTCCTTTTTCTGAATTATCAAATGTTCCTTTACTTAATATTTGATTGCCTTCTGAAGTCATATAGTTGGTGATTCTTTCGGTATTTATATTTGCATTATTAAATACAAGTCCTATTTTACTTTTTTCACCTTCCCATCTCAGTGTCAAATTAATATTACTCGAATTGTTTTTATTCATTTGTAAATCTTCCATCAAGAAAGGATTGAGCGTCGTATGAAATCCAGAAGAAAGGTTATCATATATTTTATCAGGGATGTCTTTATCGCTTATTTCTCTCTTTCCTATATTATTTATACCAGCAGTAACAAATGCATTTAATTTATCCGAAAAAAGAAATCCTTTTTTATAAAACCTATAACTGTCTTTAAAGCCGTATCCAGCTTCAATATCACTTTTTAAAACCCCTTTAAATTCAGATTTAGTTTTTATGTTGATAACTGATTCTTTTTGACCACTATAATCCAATGAAAATCGATCTTTGAAGTTATTGATAATCTGCAACGTATCCATAATTTCATAATTCAGATTATCTAAGGCTATTTTGTTTTGGTTTATAAAAACTTCCTTTCCATTGATAAGGATTTTATTAATAGGTTTTCCTTGAAAACTAATTGCTCCATTTGGACTTACTATTACACCATCTGTTTTATTGAGAATTTCTCTTAAGGAAGCTGACTTATTTAAGTTCATTTCTTCCATATCCAAATTCAATACATCTTGATATGCTCTGGCAGTTATTACAATTTCTTCTAAATCTATAGCCGAAGGTTCTAAATAAATATTTATTTCTGATTCGGTTGTTAAATCGTGTTCAAATAAATACTCTAAATAGTTTAGCGCAGTAATATTGATATATACTTTATTAATTTCCCTTGGAACTTCAATTGTAAAACTTCCATTTTCATTAGATGAAGAAAATCCTAAAACATTGTTTTCTAAATCCGATACAATTATATTAGCATGAGGAATAGCGTAGTCGTTTTCAATATCTTTTACTGTGCCCGATATTTCTTTATTTTGTGCAAAAAGAGAAACGGTAAACAAAAAGAAATAAATGTTAAGTATTTTATGCATTTATAGTTTTTATCATAGTGATTATCAATAATAACCATCAAGAGTAGTATATATGCCTTGAAAAAATATTAATAATAAATGTAGGACCACAAATAAAAGCAAAAAAACTTGTTTTATATTAAACATAATAACTATTCTTGATATGGTTTCTTATGAAAATATTCAAAACTACTAATGAATAAATCTCCCTTTTTTACCATCAATAAGGGTTCTTTGTCATAATTTGTTCCTTTTTTCTTTTCTATCATAAATTGATTGTACATCTTCTCATACAAGGCTTTGTATTTTTCTACATCATCAGAATACTCAATTTTGTTGGCTTCAGTTGTTGAAGAGTAGGTTTCTGCCCAAATGACCAAACCGGGTAAACCTTGGTATATAGACGGTCCGTTTGAAACAGGTAAGTCTTTGGTGTACCATACAGTAAGCATAGGGAAGTTAGTTGCAACCGCTTTATGACAATTCAATCCATTGATTACTTTTGTTTCATTTTCTAATTTCCATTTCACATCACCGACTTTCCCTTCCGAGAAAAAAGTCTGCTCCATAATCCATTCATGTTTCATGGTAATTTTTTCTGGAGTTTTTACAGTCCAAATAATTGTATCAAGCAAAGCGGCTCGTATGTTTTCATATCCTATAGGCTTTACTTGTGTGGTAGAGTCTAATACATAAACTGAAGAACGATCTTCTAAATTGATGTATAAACTATAATGATCTACAATTCCACGTCTAAAGTCATGCCAAGAAGCCATGGTTGGCGTACTTTTCATATCGTTTTCGGTCATCTTGTGACTACTTACTGGTGAGTTGACGTAATTCACTTTTAAAATTCTATTTTCAGATTGAGCATACAATACGAACGACTGAATAAATAGAGATAAAACTAAAATATTTTTCATGATTTAAATTAATGATTGATTAAATAACTAAATGAGTGTCCTTTTGGAGAAGGACGCTCATTTATCTGTTTTAATTAAAGATTTTCGAGCACAGAACTCTGAGAGCGGCTATCTCGTACACCACTTGGAGGGATAGTCCACCTTTCATTGCACTTAGTGAAAGTGTGGTCTGTTTCATATTTTGTATCACAACTTCCACCCTTAGTTACAATAGCAGTCATTTCAGCTTTTTCAAAAGCATCACTTTTCTTAACAGGTGCAAAAGAGAACACAATAAAACCAATTGCTATAGCAGCTGTAGAAAAAATCATTTTTTTCATAATACTTTTTATTTAATTTCAATACTCACCTTTTTTCTTTTTCGGCTTAGGTCTTTTCCTTATGTTTTGCTTTTTAAAAAGAGATAAAATATCTGAAACCCTTTAAATAAATAATTTAGTCAAAAGTGAAGATAAGTAAAATAGTTCAAACTAAATAATCCCACATCAGCCAATCATTCGTTCGGTATTTCACTAAATAGGAATCAAGCATTATCTAAATCGTTCAAAATGTGCTTTCTCCAAAGCTTCTCGGTGGTCGGTATGGGCAAAACACTCCTTGGTTATTTTAAATGCTGTTGTATTTATTAGTTGAATTTAAGTTAACAATAAATGTATAACCAAAAAAACTTGTTTTATATTAAACATAATAACTATTCTTGATATGGTTTCTTATGAAAGAACTTATATTGGTTTCGAAAAAGATCCCCTTTTTTCACCATAAGCAAAGGTTCTTTGTCATAATTTGTTCCTTTTTTCTTTTCTATCATAAATTGATTGTACATCTTCTCATACAAGGCTTTGTATTTTTCCACATCATCAGAATACTCAATTTTGTTGGCTTCAGTTGTTGAAGAGTAGGTTTCTGCCCAAATGACCAAGCCAGGTAAACCTTGGTATATAGACGGTCCGTTTGAAACAGGTAAGTCTTTGGTGTACCATACAGTAAGCATAGGGAAGTTGGTTGCTATCGCTTTGTGACAATTCAATCCATTGATTACTTTTGTTTCATTTTCTAATTTCCATTTCACATCACCGACTTTTCCTTCCGAGAAAAAAGTCTGCTCCATAATCCACTCATGTTTCATGGTAATTTTTTCTGGAGTTTTTACAGTCCAAATAATTGTATCAAGCAAAGCGGCTCGTATGTTTTCATATCCTATAGGCTTTACTTGTGTGGTAGAGTCTAATACATAAACTGAAGAACGATCTTCTAAATTGATGTATAAGCTATAATGATCTACAATTCCACGTCTAAAGTCATAATCAGAAGCCATGGTTGGGGTGCTTTTCATATCATAATCCGTCATTCTGTGACTACTTACTGGTGAGTTGACGTAATTCACTTTTAAAATTCTATTTTCAGATTGAGCATACAATACGAACGACTGAATAAATAGAGATAAAACTAATATATTTTTCATGATTTAAATTAATGTTGGTTAAATTAATAAATGAGCGTCCTTTTGGAGAAGGACGCTCATTTATCTGTTTTAATTAAAGATTTTCGAGCACAGAACTCTGAGACTTTTCAGCTGGGTCAATTCCAGTCCACCTAGTAGAACACTTAGTAAAAGTGTGATCTGTTTCATACTTTGTATCACAACTACCGCCCTTAGTTACAGTAGTGGTTATTTCAGCTTTTTCAAAAGCATCACTTTTCTTAATAGGTGCAAAAGAGAACACAATAAAACCAATTGCTATAGCAGCTGTAGAAAAAATCATTTTTTTCATAATACTTTTTATTTAATTTCAATACTCACCTGCTTAGGTCTTTTCCTTATGTTTTGCTTTTTAAAAAGGGATAAAATATCTGAAACCCTTTAAATAAATAATTTATCAAAAGCGAAGATAAGTAAAATAGTTCAAACTAAAAAACACCGAATCAGCATTTAAACCAATTCGGTGTTTTATCAAATATTAAAAAAAACATTTATTTGAACCGTTCAAAATGTGCTTTTTCCAAAGCTTCTCTATGATCAGGATGCGCGATACTGATCAACAATTTTGAACGCTGTTCCAAGTTTTTACCGTATAAATTTACCGTTCCATATTCGGTCACTATATAATGCGCATGGCCACGAGTAGTAACCACTCCAGCACCTTCTTTTAAGTAAGGTGTAATTCTTGAAATTCCTTTATTGGTAACAGATGGCATTGCAATGATCGGTTTTCCGCCTTCAGACAGAGCTGCGCCACGCATGAAATCCATTTGACCACCGATTCCTGAGTATTGATAAGTTCCAATTGAGTCTGCACAAATTTGTCCGGTTAAATCAACTTCAATCGCACTATTAATCGCAACAGCTTTCGGATTTTGTAAGATGGTTCCTGCATGATTGACGAAAGAAACATTCATAAATGACATATTGGGATTGTCATGGACAAAGTCATATACCTTTTTTGTTCCTGCAACGAATGAGGTAACTGTTTTTCCTTTTAAAATCTTTTTTTGAGAATTGTTTATTACACCTGATTCAATTAAAGGCACCACTCCATCGGAAAACATTTCTGTGTGAATACCTAAGTTTTTATGATTGCCCAAACAATTTAAAACAGCATCTGGAATTGCACCGATTCCAGCCTGTAAAGTAGAACCATCTTCTATAAGTTCTGCCACATTTTCTCCAATTTTTTGAGTGATTTCATTTCCTTTGCCTCCATAATTCACTTCAGGTAATTCTTTTTCATGCCAAACCATTGCATCGAATTTTGAATGGTGAATCGGCGAATCTCCCAAAGTTCTTGGCATATTTGGATTGACTTGAGCGATGACGGTTTTTGCATTTCTTACTGCAGACCAAGCTGCGTCAACCGAAGTCCCTAAACTACAATATCCATGCTGATCGGGAGGAGAAACTTGAACAATGGCAACATCCAAGGGAAGGTAGCCTTTGCTAAATAACAACGGAATTTCACTTAAAAAAATTGGCACATAACGCCCTCGTGAACTATTGGCCCATTCCCGAATGTTGGCAGAAACAAATAAAGAATTGAGGTAAAAACTATCCGTTACCCCTGGTTTTCTCCATTCCAAATCACCAAACATACTGATAGAAACGATTTCTACATCCTCAAGCTCGTTTGCTCGATCAAATAAGTGGTTCAGTAAAAATATTGGCGTTGCAGCGCTTCCGTGGGCAAATATACGGTCACCACTTTTTACTAATTTAACAGCTTCTTCAGCAGTTATGTATTTATATTTTGTCATGAATTTATTTTGTTTATAAAGATAAAAATGATTAATGTATTTTGAAATGACTCATCTCATTTTAGAGATCGGATATTTAACTACAACTTAATCCTGTCATAATTGAAAATTCTGGGATAGATTTTTTTAAATAAATTTATACAAATTATATTTATTTTGAAGCATTATATAGTTAATAGGGTTTAAAGTGAATGAATGTTATTTATGAGTTTCATTAAATGTTTTTTCAAAAGTTTTCACATAAAATTTGAAATGAATCAGTAGAATGATTTTTAATCGTAAATTTGCAGTTTTAAAATATATAAGATAATGATTAACATTACCCTTCCAGATGGGAGCATCAAGCAATTCGAAAGAGGGATTACTCCTATGGACGTTGCAAAAAGCATTAGTGAAGGATTGGCAAGAAACGTGCTGTCCGCAGTAGTTAACGGTAATCAGGTAGAATCTACAACACCAATTACCACGGATGCAACGGTTCAATTATTGACATGGAATGATGATTTGGGTAAAAAAGCATTTTGGCATTCGTCCGCACACTTATTGGCGCAAGCGATAATAGAGTTTTTCCCAAACGCTAAATTGACCATTGGTCCAGCCATTGAAAATGGTTTTTATTATGATGTCGATTTTGGTGACGAAGTATTTTCTGAGAAGGATTTTGAGAAAATCGAAAAGAAAATGCTTGAAAATGCTAAAAAGAAAGCAGAATTTAAGCTGTATTCAGTTTCAAAAGCAGATGCTTTGAAAGAATATGCAGACAATGAATATAAAACAGAATTGATCGAAAACCTGGAAGATGGTGAAATCACTTTCTGTACTCATGATAACTTTACGGATTTGTGTAGAGGTGGACACATCCCTAACACTGGTATTGTTAAAGCTGTGAAAATTCTTAATGCAGCCGGTGCATATTGGCGAGGCAATGAGAAAAACAAGCAGTTGACAAGGGTTTATGGAATTTCATTTCCTAAACAAAAAGACTTGACTGAATATTTAGAATTATTGGAAGAAGCTAAAAAACGCGACCATAGAAAATTGGGTCGTGAGTTAGAGTTTTTTGCTTTCTCTGAAAAAGTTGGTCAAGGTTTACCGCTTTGGTTGCCAAAAGGTACAGCAGTACGTAGGAAGTTAGAGAACTTTTTGATGAAAGCTCAGCAGAAAGCGGGGTATGAAATGGTAATCACTCCACACATCGGGCACAAAGATTTGTATGTAACTTCAGGTCATTATGCGAAATATGGTGAAGATTCATTTCAGCCGATACATACGCCAAATGAAGGAGAAGAGTTTTTGTTAAAACCTATGAACTGTCCTCATCACTGTGAAATTTATAAAACTTTCCAATGGTCGTATAAAGATTTACCTGCTCGATTTGCAGAATTTGGAACGGTTTATCGATATGAGCAAAGTGGAGAATTGCATGGATTGACTCGAGTTCGTGGATTTACCCAAGACGATGCACATATTTTCTGTACACCAGATCAATTGTTGGATGAATTCAAGAATGTAATTGATTTGGTATTGTATGTGTTTAGTTCATTAGGATTTGAAGATTTTGTAACTCAAGTTTCATTGAGAGACCCTGACAACAAAGAAAAATACATAGGTTCAGATGAAAATTGGGAAAAAGCTGAGAAAGCCATCATCAGAGCGGCCGAAGAAAAAGGACTTAAAACTGTTGTAGAATACGGTGAAGCAGCTTTTTACGGGCCTAAACTCGATTTCATGGTGAAGGATGCTTTGGGAAGACAATGGCAATTAGGAACCATACAAGTAGATTATAATTTGCCTGAGCGATTTGGGTTGACTTATGTAGGTTCTGACAATCAGACGCATACACCTGTGATGATACACAGAGCACCATTTGGATCGATGGAGAGATTTGTGGCTATTTTGTTGGAACACACCGCAGGAAATTTCCCATTGTGGTTGACTCCGGATGTATTTACTGTATTGCCAATCAGTGAGAAATATGAAGAATATGGCGAAAAAGTTTCAAAATTCTTAGAAAATTACGATATTCGCGGTCTGATTGATAATCGTAACGAAAAGACAGGCAGAAAGATAAGGGATGCAGAAGTGAAAAAAATCCCTTACATGTTGATTGTTGGTGAAAGGGAGATGGAAAATGGAACGGTATCTGTCAGAAAACATGGTGAAGGAGATTTAGGAACTATGACTCTTGAAGAGTTAAAGGACAGGCTCCTTAAAGAAATAGAGATTAATTAAAAATTTATATACTATCGCAATTAAAAGAAGAGGTGGACGTGGACGAGGTCCCAGCAGAAGAGAAGTCAGACAAGATCAGCATAAGATCAATGACAACATTAGAGTACCAGAAGTACGAGTAGTAGGTGACGGTATTGAGTCAGGAATTTACCCCATTGCAAAAGCCTTAGAGATGGCTGATGAAATGGGTCTTGATTTAGTGATGATTACTGAAAAAGCTAATCCTCCTGTTTGTCGTATAGTGGATTATAAAAAATTCTTATACGAACAAAAGAAAAGAGAAAGAGAACTCAAAGCGAAGCAACAAAAAGTTGTTGTAAAAGAAATTCGTTTTGGTCCTCAAACCGATGAACACGATTATGAATTCAAAAAGAGACATGCGAGAGGTTTCTTAGAAGAAGGAGCCAAACTAAAGGCTTTCGTGTTCTTTAGAGGTCGATCAATCGTCTTTAAAGATCAAGGAGAAATTTTGTTGCTTAGATTGGCACAGGATTTAGAGGATATTGGAAAAGTAGAGCAATTGCCTAAATTGGAAGGTAAACGCATGACGATGATGATTGCTCCAAAAACCAATAAAAAATAACGACAAACGTTTAAACCATACATATTATGTCAAAACAAAAAACAAAATCAGGGGCAAAAAAGCGCTTTAAAATTACCGGTACTGGTAAAATTAAAAGAAAACATGCTTTTAAAAGCCATATTTTAACTAAAAAATCAATCAAGCAAAAGCGTAGATTGACTCATATGACTTTAGTTGATAAAGCAGATGAGAATAACATTAAAATGCAATTGAGATTAAAGTAATTTAATCTCTGGTTTATTCAAATTATTATTAACCCTGTGCCGGTGCTCATCAAGTAATTTTAAATAATTCGCCCGTCACAAAAAAATGAAAAATTATGCCAAGATCAGTAAATTCTGTTGCGTCGAGAGCGCGTAGAAAGAGAATAATGAAAATGTCCAAAGGTTACTTTGGAAAAAGAAAAAATGTATGGACTGTATCCAAAAATGCAGTTGAAAAAGGTTTAACTTATGCATACCGTGACCGTCGTCAGAAAAAGAGAAACTTCCGTTCTTTGTGGATTCAAAGAATAAACGCGGGAGCAAGACTTCACGGAATGTCTTATTCGCAATTTATGGGTGCATTGAAAAAGTCTGAAATCGAATTGAACCGTAAAGTTCTTGCAGATTTAGCTATGAATCATCCAGAAGCTTTTAAAGCAATTGTCGATAAAGTAAAATAAATTTCAATAATAACGTTTGTAGAATCCCACCCGAAAGAGTGGGATTTTTGTTTTAAAACACAGTATAAAAAAGCCCGACTCAAAAATTGAATCGGGCTTTGAATTTCTTTGCAGTTGAATTAAATATGTTTATCGATCAAACTTCTAAGTTTCGGATTCGATGGCCTCGGAGCATCAGCACTGATGATGTTGCCTTCCTTGTCTAATAAGATGAATCTTGGAATTCCTCTAATGCCATAATCGACTACAAATTGAGAATTCCAGTCATTGTCAGAAAAGATTTGAACTCCTTGTAAATCTTTCTCATTCACCATTTTTTTCCATTTTTCATGGTCAGATTTTGGGTCAATTGACATACTGACAATAGTAATGTCCTTGTCTTGGTAATCTTCTGTCAATCGTTTTAAATGTGGAACTTCAGCCAAACAAGGTGCACACCAAGTTGCCCAAACATCTATATATACTAATTTGCCTTTCAAATCATCCAAAGAAACCATTTTACCGTTGATGTCTGGATAATTGAATGTAGGCGAAGGATTGCCTGGCAATAAATTCTTTACTTTTTCATAAGCTTCTTGAGACTTTGTTTTCAATTCTTCATCGGTTGAATTTGCTTGAATAAATGCATTGAATTGTTCTGTATAAGGATCGCTCGACATAATTCTATAAAGCAAAAGATTATCCATCATTTTTTCTTTGATGACAGAAGATTTTATAGAACCTATGATGTTTTCGATTTCAGTTATATCATCAGTTGATTCAACTTTCTGAGAAATGATTGAAGTTACTAAATCTCTGTAAGAAGAAATGTTTTGGAAATCCTTCTCATTGTCTAAATCTACTTCAGCCAATTCATTTTTAAAAGAACTCGTTTCAGGTGCAGCTGATTGACTATAAAAAGCATTTGCAATGTCGTATTGCGCCAACATCAAATAATAGTTGTATTCGATATGTCTTTTTTCCATTTGTTTAAAGTCCATACTGACTTTCAATTCATCTAATTCAGCCAATAAATCGGATTTTATTTTTTCAGCATTTGCTTTGTATTGATCTTTTTCAACCGAAAAGAAAGCCGACGGATCCGACATGATCAAATCTATTTCTTGTAATTGCTTTTTGGCAATGAAGTTATTCTCAGCTTCGATTGTTCCCAAATAAGTCAATTCTTTATCAAAATCAAGCATAGAAGTGCTGATGTACAAACTATCTCCTGGATTTAAGAAAATTTCGGTTCTTTCTCGACTGGAAAGAAAATAAAAATAAGAAGGTTCAGTCAGTTTCAGAGTATCAGAAAATTCTCCGTTTTCGTTTACTGCAAAACCTTTTTTGAAATTGTCTTTATATACAAAAACACTATCTGTTTCTATATTTTCAATTTTTCCTGCAACAGTTACATATTCTTTTTTAGGGCGATCGCTACAAGAAAAAACAAGCGTAGCTACAATGACAGCAATTATTAAGTTTCTCATATTAAGTATTTATAAATTTTCATTTAAAATTAATTAAATTATTGGATTCTTCACTTTCTTCAAAGCCACTATCGATTTTCAGATCAGTAGAGTTGGCTGCCTTAACGGCTAATTCATCGGCGATTTCATTGTATTTATTTCCTGCATGACCTTTGATCCATTGGACTTTGACTTTATGTTTTCTATAAAGAATTAGAAATCTTCTCCACAAATCGGGATTCTTTTTTTTGGCAAATCCTTTTTTCTCCCAGCCGAAAACCCATTTTTTTTCAATCGAATCTGCAACATATTTGGAGTCGGTATAAATGGTAATTTCTGTATTGGGAAATTTGAGCTTTTCTAAAGTAACTATCACAGCCATGAGTTCCATACGATTGTTGGTCGTCAATCGAAATCCTTCAGAAAATTGTTTCATGACTTTTTTTTCAGTATCCATAATTACGATACCATATCCGCCAGGACCTGGATTGCCAAGAGAAGAACCATCTGTAAAAGCTATAATTGCCAAAGTAGAAAAGTTTAGTGCGAAATCAATTCATGCTGCAACTTTTCGTAACATGAATTTTTGAGTTCACTTTTATTTTTCAAAGATAAGTTTTCAGTGTGAAATACATCGATTAATTTCACTTTTACTTTGCCAGGATAGCCTTGAGACCATGTTTCAGGCAACATTTCTTTCAGTCCTTTGATCGCATATAGAGCGATTGGAACTTGAGTAGAAATCGCTATGCTAAAGGCTCCATCTTTGAAACGATTCAAGACCAAATCCTTGTCGTCTGGTATTCCTCCTTCTGGAAAGATAACTATGCTGTAGCCCAAATTTATTTTTTCTTTGGCAGATTGATAAACATTCACCCGACTTCTGATATTGCTTCTATCGACTATGATGCAAATTCTTTTATAAATCATCCCAAAAATTGGGATTTTACTCAGTTCAGCTTTTCCCACAAAAACAATCGGATGATTTTTGTGAAGTATAGATAAAACCAAAATGTCGAAGTACGAATGATGGTTAGATGAAATGATATAAGCTTGGTTTTTATTTAATTCTTTTTTGTTTTCAACTTCCAAACGAAATCCACTGCCATAAAAAATCAATATAGACCAAAGTCTAATGCCTTTGTATGCCAACGGAAAAGTTCGGTCCGATAATGCCAATGGGAAAGTCCAAAATACACCTATCAATAGTGTCAATATGCTCGCAAGTAGCATTATCCAAGCTTTCCAGAGTAAAGTCAATATTTGTTTTAAATATTTCATTTAAACGCAAAAATAAAAAAATAACGAATGTGAAAAGTAAAACAATTTCGGATATAAAGCTTGAAATCGATTGGATTTTAGTTGAACTTGAAATTATCGTTTAGGATTCAATCCAAATGTTTTGAAAAATTTGTATTTTTGCTGACTTGAAGAATTAAAGATATGGCTGAAAAGACATTTAGAGAAGTTATCGCCGAAGCGATGAGCGAAGAAATGAGAAGAGATCCTTCTGTTTATTTGATGGGAGAAGAAGTAGCGGAATACAACGGAGCTTACAAAGCTTCGAGAGGAATGTTGGACGAATTTGGTCCTGAGCGTGTAATAGATACGCCGATTTCTGAAGGTGGATTTACAGGTATAGGAGTAGGTTCGGCTATGAATGGTTGTCGTCCGATCATAGAATTTATGACTTTTAACTTCTCGTTGGTAGCTATTGACCAAATCATCAATAATGCAGCGAAAATGTATCAAATGTCAGGTGGACAATGGAACATTCCAATTGTTTTTAGAGGTCCAACTGGTTCTGCAGGTCAATTGGGAGCAACCCACTCTCAGTCATTCGATAATTGGTATGCCAATACACCTGGACTAAAGGTTGTAGTGCCATCCAATCCATATGATGCAAAGGGTCTTTTGAAATCTGCTATACGCGACAATGATCCAGTGATTTTTATGGAATCTGAGCAGATGTATGGTGATAAAATGGATATTCCTGAAGAAGAATATTTAATTCCGATTGGAGTAGCTGATATCAAAAAAGATGGTAAAGATGTGACCATAGTTTCATACGGTAAAATGATGAAAACTGTTCTGGAAGCAGCTAAACAATTAGAAGCTAAAGGCATCAACGCTGAAGTTATCGATTTGAGAACTATTCGTCCGATGGATTACAACACCATCATTCATTCAGTCAAGAAAACCAATCGATTGGTAGTAGTTGAAGAGTCTTGGCCATTTGGTTCAATTTCTTCCGAAATTGCTTATATGATTCAACAAAAAGCATTTGACTTTTTAGATGCACCTATCAAAAGAATTACTTCACCTGACGTTTCAGCTCCATATTCTGCTGAACTATTTGAAGAGTGGTATCCGAAAGTTGAACAAGTAGTTGAGGCAGCTCAACAAGTTACTTACAAACAATAAAAAAATTTATTTAATGTTAATAAATAAAACCTTCTTTATCAAGAGGGTTTTTTTGTTGATATTTGCAACACCTATGAAGAAGAAACATTTCACCCTAATATTGTTTTTGATAAGTATAATTACTTTTGGTCAAACAAAAATTTCAGGAAAAGTAATCGATAGCAATACTAAAAAACCAATAGCATATGCCGATTTGTCTTTGCCAAATTTGATGGAATATACTTTTGCAAATTCCGACGGAAGTTTCTATTTGGAATCTGAAGATAACGATAGCATTCTTGAAGTTAGGGCTCAAGGTTATGTCACTAAAGAAATTGTATTAAAATCACGAATTAATTACGATCTGACCATAGAATTAGACATAGTAAGTCCTATGGATAAAGACGAAACTGTCGAGTTGGACGGAGTTGTAATTACCCAAAGGAAAAGAAAATACAGAAACAAAAAAGAAAATCCAGCTTATGCAATTCTGAGAGAAGTTTGGGCGAGAAAGAAACAAAATGGATTGAAAAATGTTCCTCATTATGAATATGAAGAATATGAGAAACTTCAATTTGACCTCAATAATATCGATAGTGCATTTATCAATCATCGATTGTTTAAAGACATGGAATTTGTTTTTGAAAATGTCGATACTTCAAATTTAAGTGGAAAGGCTTATTTACCACTTTTTATCAACGAATCCATTTATAAAGTTTACGGACAAAATAGTCCCAACAAAGGTTTCAGAAGAGATTTGATTGCCAATAAAAATTCGGGTTTTGAGAACAATGAAATCGTAATTCATACTTTGAAAAACCTTTATAAAGATTATGATATCTATGACAATCGATTGAATTTTTTCAACATTAATTTCGTCAGTCCAATTGCAAGAGATGGATTTTCAGTGTATGAATATGAATTGTCTGATACGGTGGAAATCGATGGAATAAATACTTATAGAATAAAATATTATCCGAGAAGATCAGGTGAACATACTTTCAAAGGTGATTTTTATATAGCAACTGAAAGCTATGCTGTGAAAGAAATTACGATGGAAAGCACAAGAAGTATGAATGTGAATTTCGTCAGAGATATCTTTGTTTATCATCAATATGATTTGATCAATGATTCGGTATTTTATCCGAAAAGAGATTATGTTCTACTCGATATGAGTTTGCTCGACAAAAAGAATTCTTCCAAAGGTATGTTTGCTCATCGAACAGTTTCGTACAAAGACTTTGACTTAGATACACCAAGAGAAACTGATTTTTATAACGATAGAAATTATGATCCTTATTTGTCAGGTGCTTACGAAAAAGAAGATGAGTTTTGGGCAAACGCTAGACATGAAGAACTTTCAAAGAATGAAGGTGGAATTTATG
>DEQC01000086.1:18315-45209 GCA_002359055.1 Flavobacteriales bacterium UBA3376
TCTTCTTTTGGATACAATGAAATCGAAGGATTTAGATTGCGTGCAGGTGCAAGAACTTATTTTTCACCCAATGATATGTGGAGAATTGCTGCTTATACAGCTTATGGTTTCAAAGACAAGCAATTCAAATATGGAGTAGAGGCGAGGATGATGTTCGATAAATACAATCGTTTTCAAGTAGGAATTGGAACCAAACGCGACATCGAACAGTTAGGTGTTCAATTGACTTCGTCCAGTGGAATTATGGAGCGAACTTTTGCTTCATCATCTGTTATAAGTCAAGGGAAAAATGATTGGTTGAGCCATATCAACAAGACAAGTGTTTATAGTTCAATTGATCCTTGGAAGAACTTTACCATTCGCTTGGATGGAAATTATCAAACCATACGTTCTGCTGATCCAGAATTGTTCAATATAGGCTATGTTCACAATGGATTTTATGATGAACATTTGATCGATACCAATGTGAGTCTTTCGTTGATTGCAAGGCCTGGAGCTAAATTTTCTAATTATGGAATCGATAGATTTGAACATATAACTTTGGCACCGACTATTTTGTTGAGATATACCAAAGGTTTTTCAGGTTTATTCAACAGTCAATTCAACTACGATAAAATCCAATTTTTGTATCAACAACCATTGTTGATCGGTTCTTTGGGACGAACTAACATTATAATAGAAGCCGGAAAGACTTTTGATGCGGTTCCTATGTCTTTGTTAAGCGTGATTCCAGGAAATGAGAGTTATGGACAAGTTCCGGGTACATTTACTCAATTGGATTATTATGAATTCGTTACGGATACTTATTCCACTTTGATGATCGATCATCAGTTCAGAGGTTGGATATTTAATAAAATACCTCTGATCAAGAAATTGAAAATCAGAGAAGTTGCATTTTTTAGAGCTGCTTGGGGTGAAATCTCCGATGCTAACATAGAAATGAATCATTCGGATGTAAATTATTTAGCACCCAAAGATCAAATCTATTACGAATATGGTTTTGGAATCGAGAACATTGGATTTGGAAATATCCGTCCACTTCGTATCGATTTCAACTGGAGAGGAAACTATTTACATTTACCAGATGCGAGAAAATTCGGTGTAACTGTTGGACTTGATTTTTCTTTCTAATTTTCAATTGTTGAAAGCTCGAATTTCTCAAAGAAAAACAGAATTTTCAAGTCAACTGTTTTAAATATTTCTTAACAATTAGCTTTATTTATTCAAACCAATAAATCATTGATTTACTCTCAAAGAATCTTAATTTTTTCAATTAAAATCCGAATAAATATCGGTTTTCTTTTTTAATTACTTGAATATGTTATATTTGTATATAGCTAAAACAAGTATTTTATTATGAAAGAATTAACTTTATGGATACCCGTAGCCCTTTCTGTCATTGGGTTACTTTTTATGTTATATAAATTTTTATGGGTAAAGAAACAAGATGCAGGTAATGAAAAGATGCAGGGTATATCGAAAAGTATAGCCGAAGGTGCTATGGCTTTTTTATCTGCAGAATATCGATTATTATTGATTTTCGTCATTGTCGCTTCATTGGCATTATTTGGGATTTCACGCATAGTAGAAACGACGAGTTGGTTGATCGTTCCCGCATTTATAACAGGAGCAATATTTTCTGGTTTGGCGGGTAATATCGGAATGAAGGTAGCTACAGCAGCCAATGTTAGGACCACTCAAGCAGCACGAACGAGTTTGCCCAAAGCATTGAATGTTTCATTTTCAGGAGGAACTGTGATGGGTTTAGGAGTTGCAGGTTTAGCGGTTTTAGGGTTGACTTTATTTTTTATATTATTTTCTTCACATTTTATCGTAGGCGAACGCTCTTTTTCCGAGGAAATGGTTTTCGCATTAGAAGCATTGGCAGGTTTCTCATTAGGAGCTGAGTCGATTGCATTATTTGCAAGAGTTGGAGGTGGAATTTATACCAAAGCAGCTGATGTAGGTGCAGATTTGGTTGGAAAGGTAGAAGCTGGAATTCCAGAAGATGATCCAAGAAATCCAGCGACTATAGCCGATAACGTAGGTGATAATGTCGGTGATGTTGCAGGAATGGGAGCGGATCTATTTGGATCGTATGTAGCTACAGTTTTAGCAGCTATGGTTTTGGGAAATTATGTCATTAGAGATTATGTAGAAGCCAATGGAACTGCTTTTGTCGATAATTTCAGTGGAATGGGACCTGTGATTTTGCCTATAGTGATTGCAGGAGTTGGTATTATAGCTTCTATCATAGGTACATTTTTGGTGAGAACAAACAAATCAGACGCTTCAGAAGCTGATGTTCAAAAAGTTTTAAATTTAGGAAACTGGACAGCAATTATCTTAACAGCGGTTGTAACTTTCTTTTTGAT
This sequence comes from Flavobacteriales bacterium UBA3376, assembly GCA_002359055.1. Lineage (GTDB taxonomy): Bacteria > Bacteroidota > Bacteroidia > Flavobacteriales > Weeksellaceae > Moheibacter. The sequence continues at coordinate 20,691 of DEQC01000086.1, forward strand.
TCGATGGATGTTACCATCGACGATTTATATGGACTTTTTTGGTGAAGGAATTTTAGAAATCGCAAGCATAAATGTTTTCTATGCATCCTTGATTGGTTTAGCTGTTGGAGGTTTAATTTCAGCAATTACTGAATATTATACAGGAACTGGTAAAAAGCCAGTGATGAATATTATTAAAAATTCATCAACTGGAGCAGCAACCAACATTATTGCTGGATTAGCAACAGGAATGATGTCAACTTTCTTATCCATTCTTTTGTTTGCAGCTGCGATTTGGGGTTCTTATGAATTGGCTGGATTTTATGGAGTTGCAATTGCCGCTTCTGCGATGATGGCAACTACAGCTATGCAATTGGCCATAGATGCATTTGGACCAATCGCCGATAATGCTGGTGGTATTGCTGAAATGAGCGATTTGCCAGAAGAAGTTCGCGAAAGAACCGATGTCCTGGATTCGGTTGGAAATACAACTGCAGCTGTTGGAAAAGGATTTGCAATTGCTTCAGCAGCGCTAACAGCCTTGGCGTTATTTGCAGCTTATGTAACTTTTACAGGCATTGATGGAATCAATATTTTCAAAGCGAAAACTTTGGCTGCCTTATTTGTAGGTGGAATGATTCCAGTGGTTTTCTCAGCTATGGTTATGCAATCGGTTGGGAAAGCAGCGATGGAAATGGTTCAAGAAGTACGTCGTCAGTTCAAAGAAATTCCTGGAATACTCGAAGGTACAGGAAAACCTGATCATGGAAAATGTGTGGAAATATCGACCAATGCAGCCTTGAAAGAAATGATGTTGCCAGGTGCTTTGACCATAGTGACTCCGATTTTGATTGGATTTTTTATGGGCGCAGAATCTTTAGGTGCATATATGGCAGGTGTAACTGTTTCTGGTGTGCTTTGGGCAATTTTTCAAAACAATGCCGGAGGTGCTTGGGACAATGCAAAAAAATCTTTTGAAGCGGGTATTGAAATCGATGGGAAAATGACTTACAAAGGGTCTGAAGCTCACAAAGCTGCAGTAACTGGCGATACAGTGGGTGATCCTTTCAAAGATACTTCTGGACCTTCGATGAATATTTTGATCAAATTGACTTGTTTGATAGGATTGGTAATGGCTCCTATTTTAGGAAGTGAAAATTCAGCAAACTCTGACATGGCTACAATTGATCAATCAAATGAAATTCATGTAGAATCCATAGATGAAGAAGGAAATTTAGTTTATGATTTAGGTGAAATGATTGAAATTGAACTTCCTTCAGGTGAAGTAATCAATGTGGGAAATAAAAGTTCTGAAGCCAAAATCAATGATTTCATGTCTTCTGCTTGGGTCAATGGAAATTTAGTTAATCAACAATCGAATTGGATTACTTTGGATCGAGTTTATTTTAAATCGGGTGAATCGAGAATGTTGAGAAATTCAATGGATCAACTGAAACACATTGCAACTATAATGGATGCATATCCAGAAATGAAAATTAAAATAGGTGGATTTACCGATAAAATGGGCGATGAAGAAAGGAATTTGAAGATTTCATCAGATCGTGCCAACTTTGTGAAAGATTTTTTAGAAAGAGAAGGTGTTCAAGGCGATAGAATGCAAGCCGAAGGCTATGGACCACAACAATTTGTTTGTGCAGCCAACGATACTGAAATTTGTCGAGCAAAAAACAGACGAATCGATATAAAAGTAGTTCTTAGTTAACTTCAAAATCAATAATTTATCTAAAGCAGTTCAATTCGAACTGCTTTTTTTGTGCTTTAATTTTTAAATCAGAGTATCTTTGTCAACATTTTCGCCTCATGAAACTCCTGAAGATATATACTGATTCATTTAGCGGACTCTCAAAAGAGAGTTGGATGCTTGCCATAGTTATGCTTATCAATCGAGCAGGCTCCATGGTGTTGCCGTTTTTAGGAGTTTATATGACCGATCATTTAGGATTTAAATTGGAAGCAGCAGGTTTGGTTTTGAGCTGCTTTGGAATTGGATCTGTTTTAGGTTCTTGGTTGGGCGGATGGGTTACGGACAAAATAGGCGAATTCAAAGTACAATCGCTGAGTTTGCTGTTGAGCGTTCCCTTATTTTGTATGATTCCATTGTTTCAAACAGAAATCGGTTTGGCAACAATTATTTTACTCCAAAGTACAGTGAGTGAATTTTTCCGACCCGCCAATTCAGTTGCAATTACAAAATATGCGAAACCGAGCAATATGACAAGATCGTTTTCGCTCAACCGTATGGCTGTCAATTTAGGTTTTTCTATCGGTCCCGCAATGGGTGGAGTTTTATCGGCGATTTCTTATGATTTCTTATTTTATTCCAATGCTATAGCAGCTTTAATTGCAGGTATAGTTTATATTTCTTTTTTCAGAAATAGAAAATATAGAAACGTTGAAGAGTTCGAACCCAAGGAAATTAAATCGACAATTTCACCTTATCGAGACGGGAAATTCCTGTTGTTTTCGTTTTTGTGTATGATGTTTTCTATTTGTTTTTTTCAACTGCTCAACACTTTGACAATTTTTTACAAAACAGAAGCCAATTTGACCCAACAAGGAATCGGTTATCTATTGGGATACAGTGGATTTATCATAGTTTTATTGGAAATGTTATTGGTTCAAATTGCCGATACTCGTTTCCGATTGAAATTCACTTTGTTTATAGGAACTTTATTGTGTGGAATTTCATTTGCGATTCTCGGTTTGAGTAGTTCGATTTTCGTTTTGGTCTTGGCAATGACTATTTTATCGGTAGGTGAAATTTGGACCATGCCTTTTATGTCGACAATCACTGCACTTCGTTCAGGACCGAACAACAAAGGAGCTTATATGGGATTGTTAGGGATAGGATTTTCTTTGTCATTCATCATCACACCTTATGTAGGAACATATATCGCTCAAGAAAAAGGATTTACCTTTTTATGGTTTGGAACAGGAATTCTAATGGCTCTCACCGCTTTAGGATTTTATTTCACCATTCCTTGGATGTTGGGCGATAAAAAAGTTGAAGAGTCAAGTTCGATTTAATTTACTCAAAATCATTTTCATCATTTTCTTTAAAATATTCAAGCGTAGATTTGATTTGTTTCAAGTAGCGATTGTACAATCTATCCATCCAAAAAACTTTTGCAAGTACTGTGAGTATCAATAAATAAACGATAAAAAAGCCGATTGAAATAATTATATGGCTGATTTTTAGTTCGTTTAGAGAATCTGTGTCAGCGAGTATTACCCATAATAATATAAACATAAAAGGAACCAAAGAGAAGCTGAATGATTCGTAATTTTGGATATAAAGCCGAACTTCATAATAAGTTTCATAGAGTGCATCCTTTGAGTTCATATTGTAATTTTGGGATTTTTTGTAAAATAAATACATGTTTAACAAGAAATAAAAGCTGATTAACACAAAAGGTGCATAAATCATATAAAAGAGATTTGTTTTCAATGGATCAAATCCAAAAATAAATGGAAAAAAAGCAATTAAAAACATACTGATCGATTGCACCCAAATGTCTTTGACCACGTTATTTCTAAATTTACTCAAAGGCAAATTGTTTACCTTTTTTATCTGAACCTTTTTTGGCGGCAGGTTTTGATTGTCCCAATCTTGTTTTAATTTATCAAAATTCATAGCCGTATTTTTTAATTATCTTTTCGAGCTTAGTTTTAATTCTATTCAATCGCACCCGAGCATTTCCTTCGGATATACCCAAGTTATTTCCAATTTCTTTATGAGATAAACCTTCTAAATAAAGGAATATTAGAGCTTTATCTACATCGTTCAATTGGTTGATGGCTTTGTAGAGAAAATCCAATTTATCAGGATTTTCATTCGTATCAATTTCTTCAGCATTGTCTTGAATTTTAAATTTATCTTCGATTTCTTTTTGTTTCTTTTCTTTTTTGAAAAAGCTAATTGCAGTATTCAGTGAAACTCTATACATCCAAGTCGAAAATTGACTATCACCTCTGAAACTTTTATAAGACTTCCACAGTTGATAGACAATTTCTTGGTACAAATCTTCTTGGTCAACCTCGTTGTCCATATACATTCGGGAAACTTTATGGATAATCCCTTGATGTTTTTCGATTTTACACAGAAATTCTTGTTCGAGTTGAGTCACTGATTTACAATTTAATTTTCAATGCATAAAGCCATTGTTATCGAATCAAGCTTTTGTTTGGTTAGTATAGAAATGATGAAAACGTTACAGGTTTATTGATAGACTTTGGAAAAAGAGACCAAAACATATTTAAAATTAAGTAAATATTTGATTTTCAATTAACTTTAGTCTATGAGTTTTTTTGTAATTTTGCAGATTCAAATCAAAGGATATGACGAAAGATGGAAAAATGGAGTTGATGGCTCCAGCAGGAAACTTTGAATCACTACAAGCAGCATTGGACAATGGTGCTGATTCGGTTTATTTTGGAGTAGAGCAACTGAATATGCGTGCTCGTGCATCGATTAATTTTACGATTGATGATTTACCAGAGATTTCAAAAAGATGTTCAGAATTAGGCGTTAGAACTTATCTGACGTTGAACACGATCATATATGACCATGACTTGACCATTATTAAAACACTTATTGACAAAGCGAAGGAAGCCAATATTACAGCTGTGATTGCAATGGATCAAGCGGTAATTTCTTACGCTCGTCAAGTAGGGATGGAAGTTCATATTTCAACTCAAATCAACATTACAAATATCGAAACTGTAAAGTTCTACGCTATGTTTGCTGACACTATAGTTTTGAGTAGGGAATTGAGTTTGTCGCAAGTAAAGAAAATCACCGAAGAAATCGAAAGAGAAAATATTTGCGGTCCTTCAGGACGTTTGGTCGAAATAGAGATTTTCGGTCATGGAGCTCTTTGTATGGCGGTTTCTGGAAAATGTTATTTGAGTTTACATTCTCATAATTCATCGGCCAACCGAGGTGCATGTAAACAAAATTGCCGTAAAAAATATACTGTAATCGATCAAGAATCTGGATTTGAGATTGAGTTGGACAATGAGTACATGATGTCACCAAAGGATTTGTGTACGATTGACTTCTTGGATCAAATAGTAGACGCCGGAGTTAAGGTTTTAAAAATCGAAGGTCGAGGGAGAGCACCCGAATATGTTGCTACTGTGATTCGTTGTTACAGAGAAGCAATCGATTCTATAGCCGACGGAACTTACAGTAAAGAGAAAGCTGAATATTGGATGGATTTATTGCAAACTGTTTACAATAGAGGTTTCTGGGATGGTTATTATTTGGGACAAAAACTTGGAGAATGGTCTCCAGCCAATGGATCTATGGCGACACAAAAAAAAGTCTATATTGGAAAAGGCCATCATTATTTCCCAAAATCAAAAATTGGGCACTTTATCATCGAAGCTTATGATGTTAAAGTAGGCGATAAAATATTGGTTACCGGTCCAACTACCGGTGCTAAGGAAATGATGGTTACTGAAATGAGAGTGAACAATGAGGTTGCTGAATCAGCGACAAAAGGTGACGAAATCACGCTTCCTATTGACTTTAGAATTCGAGCTTCAGACAAACTCTATAAATTGGTGAAAACCGAATACGCAACCCAATAAAATACAAAACAACCCATTCATTTCCGAATGGGTTGTTTCTTTTTAAGTAGCCTTTAATATCATTTAATTAATATTTTCTTTGATATTAAATCACCTTTTTCTGTAATAATTTGAATAATATAAAAGCCACTTTCAATTGATTTTATATCTAATTCAGTCGAGTATGAATTAATGGTTTTATTCAAAACTATTTGACCTGTTGAATTAACCAATTGAACTTTATTGATTTTTGTGTTTAAATCATTTTCGATTTTTAGAATATCTCTTGCTGGATTCGGATATATAGTGATTGAATGTTTTGCAGTATTATGATCTATGATAGAAAGTTCACCCGAAGAGAAAAATAAATTTATATTTGGGGTCAAATAAGAATTATAACCCGTTGGAGGATTCATTGGATCATAAGGTTCAGAAGAACCTGAAACCAATCTCGAATAAACCACATCTTGGTTGAAAGTTGTAATAAAAGTTGTCCATAAAACTTGTTGGTCATGTGCTTTATTAGAATAGATCACTAAATTTCCACCGTTGTACTCAAAAGCATTGTCCAAAGCAATGTAATGCGAATTTAAGCCAGTCTTAAAACTCATATTATTGTCATAAACTAAAGTAAAGTTTGAAGGATCCAGCCAATCTGAATTTAAATTGTCTTGAGTTGTTTCTGCCATATAAATTTGGATCGGTACATCATCTACATCCACATCAAAAAAGCAAGTGTATTGAAAACCTATAATTGACGCAGATTCACTTACTTCACCTATGTCATCGGCTAGATATAGTGATTGAGACAAACTATTCGGATAGAAAAAATTATAAGGCACTGAATGTTGCGAGGGTTCACTTCCTTGACCGATTTGTACATTAGAAGTGCTTTCTGGTAAAACGTTGACAACTAGTAGTTTTGAGTTGTCGTTTTCAGGATTTTGATCGTTTTCAAGTTCAACTTTTGCATAAACTTTATGTTCTCCTAAATCATTACTGTTTGGAGTCCAAATAAGTGCAACATAAGTTTTTTGAGCAAACTCTAATATTTCTCCAACTTCTGTAGCCAACACATCTCCATTTTCAGACATCAGTTTAACGATATAATCGCTTTGATTTTCAGAGCCACCATTCTCAATTTCTGCAAAGAAAACAGCTTCTTGTCCAATATTTGGAGTTGTTATTCCACTCAGATTTCTTGTAAGCAAATCATTTTCAACGACAGTTTCAACACTCAAATCGTCGATTGCCCAACCGTTGATTCCTTGATTATTTCCATCAAATCTGAATGCAACTTTAAGTTCACTTGCACCACTAGGTGGAACAATAAAATGTACAAATTCATCTTGTGGAATGTTTAGAGTTCCAAGTAATTGTTCCCAGAGTGGAGTCCAAGTATTACCATCATCGTAAGTGACATCCATACCTATAACTTCTCCCCAATCTCCAGCATAATTGATCATGTATTGTTTGTATCTAATTGCCAATAATTCATGACCTTCAATATTGATAGCCGGTGAAATTAATCGACTTAAACCAGTTTGAAAACCATATGTCATATACAATTCTGGATAAACTCCACCAGCAATTTGAGATTCGTTAATAGACCAGTTAGGTGGTTGTTCGGCGTCAATTACCCAATGATCAGGTAATGCACCAGTTGGATAATTAAAATCTTCATAAAAAAGTGTGGTTTGACCTTTCATATAGGCTAATCCCAACATCATAAAAAGTAAAATAAATAAATTTCTCATAATTAGTAAGTGTTTAATTCGTAATGTGTTATACAAATAAAACTAATAAAATGTTTTAAGTCAATTGGTAGTTGATGGTATTTTAAAAGCTAACTTTTTAAGTGTTAGTACTTAATTTTTTGATTTTCAAGCTTTATTATTCATAAACTATTGAAGTTCTCAAAAATAAAAATGAAATTTATCCAAAAGATTATATATCTGAGATGTGGTTAAAAAGTTTAAAAAATAATTTATTTAGCAAATGTTCATTATGCATAATTGTTTTGATGCTGTTAAATGTCTGCTGTGAAAAGGAACATGAGACTAAAGCAAGTAAACATCTAAAAAACTATATAGAAATAAATGAAAATACTTTCAAGGAAATTCACGCATTGAATTATGAAAACCCATTGGAAGCCAGAAAAAAATCAATTGGTTTATTGGATTCGATTTCTCCAAATTCAATAGATTCTCAAATCAAACTTTTAAAATATATAGGTTCATCCTATGTGTTTGAAACCAATTATCCTGAAGCAATTACATATTATAACCGCGCACTCAATTTAGCAGAAAAAACTGAAAATTATAGTGAGATAGCTAACTTGAATAATAATTTAGGGATGATTTACAATGAATTAGGAAGTTATAAATCCGCTTATAATTATTATATGACGGCAATTGATCATTATGATTTATCCAATAATAAGGAAAAAAAAATAGGTACTTATAACAATATAGGAGTGGTTTATTTGAATTTAAAAAACTACGATAAAGCCTTGTATTTTTTTGATAAAGTTCTTGATTCAACAATTTTAAATAAAGATACAATTTTAGTCGCTTCCGTTTTGAACAATATGGCAATTTGTTATTCTCAAAACAATTCACAACTTGCTTTTAAGGAGTTGAGAAAAGCAATCGAATTATCGGAAAAGGTGAATAATCAATATGGATTATGTATCTCCTATCAAATCATGGGAAATATCCACATGCTTTTAGATGATTATGTAAATGCGTATGAAGCTTACTCAAAAAGCATCGAAATTGCCGAAAATTCCAATCTTTATCATCAAAAAAATAGCTCTAAAATAGGCTTAGGAAATGTATTATTGAAACAAGGAGAAGTAAAAAAATCTCTTCAAATAGCACAAGAAGTGATGGATGTTGCAAGTGAACAAAATAGTTTAGTTTTAAAAAGTAAAGCTCATTTATTACTTTCAGAAATTTACACAAATAGCGATGACTACAAAAATGGACTTACTCATTATAAAGATTATGTGAAAGCTCAGGAAGAGATTACAAATCAAGCTGTGATTAGTCAGATATATGATTTAGAGTTGAGTAGTCTGAGCCGACTAAATACACTTCAACAATTGGAGCTTGATAAAAAGGAATTGTTAATTAGTAAAAAGAACAATTTATTAATATTTATAATATTGGTTTTTGTTTTGTTGATTATAGGACTTTATTTATTATACAAAAACCATAAACACAAACAGAATGTAAAACTGCAAAAAACTATAATCGATCTTACCCAAAAGAAGTCTCATACGGCATTGGAAGCTGAAATTAGAGAACGAAAAAGAATTGGTCAAGAATTACATGATAGTTTGGGGTATTTACTTTCATTGGCGGCTTTGCATGTTAGTGTACTTCAAAAAAAGAAAAACCTTAGTCAACAAAAAAAAGAAATGCATTTAGGGACTTTAATGGACTGTATAGATGAAGCATTTGAAGAAGTTCGTGATATTTCACATAACTTATCACCTTCATTACTTTCCGAACTTGGCCTTAAAGGAGTTCTTAAAAACATTTCAGATAAAGTCAATCAAAGTTCGACTCTGAAAATGGAATTTGATACTTATGGAGTGGAGGGTAAATTGGACGAACTGATAGAAAATGTTTTGTATCGATGCATACAAGAAATTGTCAATAACACCATAAAACATTCATTTGCAACTAAGTTATTTGTTCAAATTACTAAAGGAGAGAGTCAAATTATATTAATTTCTGAAGATAATGGTAAAGGTTTTGAAGTCGATAAATTAAAAGGCAAAACAAGTTTTGGATTGCATCATCTGAAGTCGTCCATCGAGAGTTTAAACGGCAATATTCATGTTGATTCAAAATTGAATAGAGGAACTATCATTAGTATTTATATACCTTTAAAATAAAATAATGACTGTGGATAATATAAGAGTTTTAATTGTAGATGATCATCAACTGATGATTGAAGGTTTAAAGGTTTTATTAGAAGATGAAGAAAGTATTTCTAAAGTTTATGGTGCGAATTCTTCTGATATGGCATTTGTATTACTTGAAAAATACGAAATTGATGTTGTACTAATGGATGTCAATATGCCAAAAGTTACAGGAATTGAAGTAACAGAGTTAATTAAAGAGAAATTTCCAAATATTAAAGTTGTTGCTCTCACTATGCATGATGATATATCTATAATTACAAAAATGATAAAAGCTGGTGCTTCAGGTTATTTGCTGAAACGTACACAAATGAATGAAGTTCTTGAAGCTATAAAAACTGTTTACCATAATAAAAAATACTTAAGCAATAATACTCAAAAGATTATAATGGATAATTTGATGAGTGCTGATGATTTATTAAAAGATGAGAAAGATGAAAAGCCTATACTTTCTGCCCGTGAATTGGAAGTTCTCAAACTCATTGCTCAAGAATATACCAATGAAGAAATTGGCGAGAAATTGTTTATAAGTGAAAGAACTGTAGAAGCGCATCGAAGAAATATTTTCATTAAAACCAAAACAAAATCTATAGTTGGACTAATGAAATATGCCATTATCAATGGTCTTATAACCGTAAAATAAAAACCCAATTCCGCCAAACAGCATTTGAATCTATAATTTTATCATACCTTTGAACTGTGTTTTCAGGGAAATTCAATTCCCTATTCTAAATTTTCAGAAATGGTCATTATAACTTTACAACGCGATAAATGTATCGGATGTAATTATTGTGTAGAATTAGCACCAGAACGATTTCGTATGTCTAAAAAAGACGGAAAATCAGTATTGTTAAGGGCTATTGACAAAAAGGGCTTTCATACTTTGAAAGATCCTGATGATTTGATTTATGATGCAGTCGATAGAGCTGCAAAAGCTTGTCCAGTGAAAATTATTTCGGTGAAACAAATATGATTAAATCCGAACTTAGAAAAATTTATAAAAATCAGAGAAATCTACTTTCGACTCTGGAAATTCAAGATTTTAGCCAAAAAATCCTTGAAAATTTAAAGAAAATGCCCATTTGGAACAAATCGTATTATCATGTATTCGTTCCTATAAAATCACAAAATGAAATCAATACGCATTTGCTCATCGATTATCTATTCAATTTAAACAAAACAGTTGTTGTGCCCAAAGTGAATGACTCACAAATGATAAATTGTAAAATCGATGAAAATGTAGAATGGACGATAGGTCGTTTTGATGTACCTGAACCTAAACAATTTGAAATCATTGAAAATGATTTGATTGAAGTGGTATTTGTGCCAATGTTGATTTGTGATCAATCAGGAAATCGAGTAGGCTATGGTGGTGGATTTTACGATCGTTTCTTTCAAGAAATCGGAAAAGATGTTTTGAAAATCGGTATCAATTATTTTTCTCCTATCGAAGCAATAGAAGATGTGGAGCCGACGGATATTCCACTCGATTATTGCATCACTTCAAGAGAAATCGTGTCGTTTACTGCTTGAATTGGAGAAAGGTCAGTGAAATAAAATATAAACTCGTGTTTGAACTTCTTAGGTTCTTTTTTGAGAATGTATCGAGCCGTTTTATCGAATGAATCAATCAGTTTTTTATTGCTCGAATAATAATCGACTTTATAATTGATGATTCGAATAGAATCCAAACTCATAGAATCTTTTTCAGGAATTTTTAATTCGCTTATTTCTATAAAATTAACTTTGAGAGAATCCAGTTCAGAGAGAATGTTGTTGATGTTAATCGTGTCATCTTCAGTAAAATAGCTCTTGATTTGCGGATAGAGAATATCGCGCATTAAACTATCGTTTTTGTTGACAGTATAAAGCGAAGTTAATTCGTAAATCTCTGTAAGCTTTTGTTTCGTAATGTAGTTCACAGATTCTATAGAATCCATTTTAGACATACCCGTGGGTTGATTTCGATAAGTTTTAATGACTTCAGGGTCGTGTTCACCTTGGAAAATCTTGTCGTTTTTGCAACTACCAAGGATGAAAATTAATCCAATTAAAACTATTATGTATGATTTAACCTTCATCTGATTGGATTTTGAATTTAATTTTAATGATTTTACCATCTTTTCGCTCTGCTTCAATCAATGTATAATTTTTAAGTGAAGTCGTCGGCAAAGAAACCAAATTGATGTATTGTTTTTTGCTTAAAACTTCAACTCCAAAATATTCATTATCATAGACTTGATAAATAAGTGCATCGTCTGCAATCATCGCGTCAAGCATCTTAATTCGTTCTTTTACACTTTGAGATGACTTAGAATAATGGCGAAGCATAACTTTATAATCATCAGGTTCCAATCTAATCGTTTCCGCACCTTGATACAAATTTAAATTAATTTTAAATGTATCTTGTTTGTAATAAGTCGATTTTATAATCATCAACAAGGTGTCTTCTTTGGATTGGAATTCTAAACATCCATTTTCAATGAATTTACTCCAAGGTGTAAATCCTTCTCTATCGATTGTAATTTCTATTGGCTCCGTGATAGGCGTATTTCGATCGGAATCGACAAAGCAAAATTCATAGGTTTTTTGATAGAAAAAAATAAAGTAAACAGCTGCTGCAATCGCTCCTAAGATGATTAGGCTAATTATAATAGCTGGCAGAAGTTTAGAGTTTTTGTTGACTTTCTCAACCTTGATTTCAGTTTTTTTCTCATGATTTTGTTCTTGAGTTGCTTCAACTTTCGATTCTTCTTTATCAACTATTTCAACTTCCTCTTTAGGAACTTCTTCAACTTTTATGCTTTGATGTTTATTAGTGAATTCATGCCAATTGTTATAGCCAGCGTACTCGGCCAAAATATTTAGCATATCAATTCTCGGCAACTTTTCGAACTCTGATTTAAAGTAAGTATAAAACCATTTTTCACTGACTGTTGCTTTTGTTTTTTCAAACAAATCTTCTTGAAAAGTGACAATGTCTTGGCCTTTCCACTCGGAAATATCCGGTGAAGAAGCCGAGTTTGACTCAAAAAAACAAGCAGTTATCTCGGTTTTTAATAATTCGAATAATTCTCTATCAGAAATTTCTTTCAATGTTTTCGGTGTTAATTAGTTGGTTCATAGGTTTTTGTAAATTGTAAATTAATTTACAAAGTTATTACAAGCCTTTTTCACTAACTCAAGGACAAAGCTAATGTACTTTTGGTACAAATAAAAACATTAAAAATTATTAGTTATGAAAAAAGTATTTGTAAAAGGATTAGCATTAGCTTTCATCGCAGGTTTATCATTCGCTAACGTATCATGTGATTCATCTCCACAAGATAACTTAGATAACGCTGCTGAGCACTTAGAAGAAGCTGCAAACGAAACTGCTGAAGCTACTGAAGAAATGTTAAACGAAGCTGGTGATGCTGCTGAGGAGTTAGCTGAGGATGCTGAGCAAGCTGCTGAAGGAGCAATTGATTCTGTTGAAGAAGGAATCGAGAACACTGAGCAAGCTATCGAAGAAGCTACTGAGTAATTCTTTAGAAGAATATTATGATAAAGAAGCTGTTCCAAAAGGAGCAGCTTTTTTTGTGCCTTGTTGAGAAAACTACCTGTTGATTGAAAGTGATTTAAATTATGATACCTATTAATTGGATCACTAATTCATTTAATTCAAAATTCTTAAATCGACCAATTACGAGCGTTTCTTGGAACTTTTATTATTATTCAATTTAAAATATAAGTTGTTTTAATTAAGTGGTTTTAAAACATTGTTAATCGATTCATGTATCAAACGATAGTGATTTATTAATTTATTAGAAAGGAGATGTTGATTCAAGCCTTATATTTATAAATAAAAGAAGCCGTCTCATTTGAGACGGCTTCTTAATTATGATAAAACTTCAGGTGAATTATTTACCTTCCATTTTCTTTTTCAATTCAGCCAATTCATCAAGGTCACCTAAAGTAGCTGTTTCAGTACTTTGGTTTTCCATTGCTTTTTTAGCTTGTCTTTCCTCTTCTTCACGATAAGTTGCAGAATGAGAAACTACTACACGACGGAATTCTTTGTTGAATTCGATCACTACAAATTCTAATTCTTCACCTTTCTTCACTCTTGAGCCATCTTCTTTTTCTAAAGTTCTTGCTGGAGCGAAAGCTTCAACGTCAGCATCTTCAAATTGAACAGTAGCACCTTTGTCAAATACGTCAACCGCAGTTCCTGTATGGCGTGTACCTACAGCATATTTAGTTTCGTATTTGTCCCAAGGATTTTCTGTCAATTGCTTGTGACCTAAACTTAAACGACGAGCTTCAACATCGAGTTCTAAAACTACAACGTCTAATACGTCATCAACGTTACAGAATTCAGATGGATGTTTGATTTTCTTCGTCCAAGATAAATCAGAGATATAGATCAAACCGTCAACACCTTCTTCTAATTCTACAAACACACCGAAGTTAGTAAAGTTTCTAACTTTTCCTTTGTGTTGTGAACCTACAGGGTATTTAGCAGTAATATCTGTCCATGGATCTGGAGTCAATTGTTTGATACCCAAAGACATTTTTCTTTCGTCTCTGTCCAAAGTTAAAACTACAGCTTCAACTTCATCACCTACTTTTACAAAGTCTTGTGCAGAACGTAAGTGAGTTGACCAAGACATTTCAGAAACGTGGATCAAACCTTCTACACCTGGAGCAACTTCAACAAATGCACCGTAGTCAGCCAATACAACAACTTTTCCTTTTACTTTGTCACCAACTTTCAATTCTTGATCCAAAGCTTCCCAAGGATGTTTTTCTAATTGTTTGATTCCTAATTGAATTCTTGTTTTGTCTTCGTCGAAATCTAAAATTACAACATTCACTTTCTGACCATCTTCTAAAATTTCAGAAGGATGGTTGATTCTTGACCATGAAAGGTCAGTGATATGGATCAAACCGTCAACACCACCTAAGTCAATGAACACACCGTATGAAGTGATGTTTTTAACTTCACCTTCAAGTACTTGTCCTTTTTCAAGTTGTGCAACGATTTCTTTTTTCTGCTCTTCAATGTCAGCTTCAATCAATGCTTTGTGAGAAACTACAACGTTTTTAAACTCAGGATTGATTTTAACTACCTTGAACTCCATGGTTTTACCAACATATTGTTCGTAATCACGGATAGGTTTAACATCGATTTGAGAACCAGGTAAGAACGCTTCGATGCCAAATACATCTACAATCATTCCTCCTTTCGTACGAGCTTTGATATATCCGTTAACAATTTCTTGCTCATCATGAGCTTTGTTTACAGCATCCCAAGCATTTAATGTTCTTGCCTTTCTGTGTGAAAGAACCAATTGACCGTTTTTATCCTCACGTACATCAACCATTACTTCAACTTCATCACCTACTGATAAGTTCGGATTGTAACGGAATTCGTTCAAAGAGATAACACCTTCAGATTTGAAGTTAATGTCAACGATTGCTTCCTTGTCAGTGATACGAACAACTTTTCCTTTGATTACCTCGTTTTCATTTAAATCCTCCAATGTATCATCGTACATTTTCTCTAATTCCTCTTTTTCTTTACGATCTTCCTCGTTAAGACCAGATTCAAATGACTCCCAATCAAATTCTTCAGGAGCAACGTTAGCATTCAATGAAGAAACTTCGTCCAATAAGTTTTTGACATTTTCGTTTGTTTCTTCTGTTTTTGTCTCTTTTGACATAATAATTAATTTGTATCCCAAAATTGAACTGATGAAAAAATGCGGAATTCAGGATTTTGAGAGTTTGTTATACATTGTTTATCAATACTTTGTTTCTAAATCCGCCAAAGTGGGTGCAAATTTACGGCTTTTGTTTTATTTCTCAATAAAATTTGATGAGAAATTCGATAAAAGTTTTCAGTTTGAGCACTTTAAACTAAAATTCATCAGTGGATAAGAAATTTTTTATATAAAGCTTATTTTGCCTTTTATTTTAAATGTAATTTTAGAAAAATAAATTAATTCAAATGGATCTAAGCTTTAGAAAAACCTTGCCACATGAAGCAAATGAAGTCTGGGAAATTCTTCAACAAGCGATTCGCAGACGAAAAGAAGATGGTAGTACTCAATGGCAGGGCGGATATCCAAATTTGCAAACCGTTGAAAATGATATCAAAAAAGGTATTGCTTATTCACTTTGTTTGAATGATAAAATCATCGCTACTGCAGCTATTGCCTTTAACGATGAACCGACTTATGAGAAAATCGATGGAAAATGGTTGAGCGATGGTGATTTTATGGTGGTTCATAGAGTAGCCGTTTCTGATGAAGTCCTTGGAAAGGGTATAGCTACTCATTTTTTTCTATTGATGGAAGATTTTGCAAAGGAAAATGATGTTTTTAGTATAAAAATCGATACTAACTTTGATAATCTCGCCATGCTTCGAATACTCGAAAAGTTGAATTATACTTATTGTGGAGAAATTCAAGTGTATGACGGACCGAGAAAAGCTTTTGAGAAATTATTGAATAGGAATTAGTTGCTTTAAAAACAGGAGTTTGTCAAAATTATATTAACTTCATAAATTCGAACAGAATAAGCTTTGATGAAAAATAAAATATTTCGAAAAAAATCAATAGAAAACTTAAAAAAGGAAAGCGAGAGTGCTGATCCACTGAAAAGAGTTTTATCGGTCAAAGATTTAACCTTTATGGGTTTGGCAGCTGTCCTGGGCGCTGGGATTTTTTCGACCATAGGTTCTGCTGCTTATTTAGGCGGGCCAGGTGTTTCAACTTTATTTATAATCACTGCCATCACTTGTGGTTTCACGGCTTTGTGTTATGCTGAATTTGCGAGTAGAATTCCCGTTTCAGGTAGTGCTTATACGTATTCGTATGTCGCTTTTGGAGAAGTTGTGGCTTGGATCATCGGTTGGGCTTTGATTTTGGAATATTCGATAGGAAATATAGTGGTAGCGATTTCTTGGAGTAGTTATTTCAATAATTTATTGGTTCAAGTCTTTAATATTCATCTGCCGGATTGGATGTTGATCGATCCTATGACCGCAAAAAATGCTTATTTGGAATCGAAAGCTGCATTGGCGTCAGGTGAAGTCATCAGCCCAAAAATGATGGAATCTTATCAATTTGCGATTCAAGCTTATAATGAAGCGCCGATGATAGGCGATACCAAAGTTTTTTTCAATTTACCAGCATTTATTATTGTAGGTCTTATCACTTGGTTGGCATATATAGGAATTAAAGAAAGTAAGAAATCGGCCAATTTTATGGTTTATTTCAAAGTCGCAATAATAATTTTTGTAATTGTAGCAGGTGCATTTTTTGTCGATACCAACAATTGGCGACCGTTTTTGCCCAATGGATTTGAAGGTGTTTTAAAAGGAGTTTCAGCTGTATTTTATGCGTACATTGGTTTCGATGCGATTTCAACTTTGGCAGAAGAAACCAAAGATCCACAAAAAGATATGCCAAAAGGTATGATTTATTCGCTCTTGATTTGTACGGTTTTGTATATTTTAATTGCTTTGACACTGACAGGAATTGAGAATTATTCACACTTCAATAATGTCACAGATCCGCTGGCTTTTGTTTTTAAAGACAGAGCACCTTGGATCGAAACATTAGTTTCTATCAGTGCGGTTGTAGCGACGACTTCAGTTTTATTGGTTTTTCAAATCGGTCAACCAAGGATTTGGATGAGTATGAGTCGCGATGGTTTGTTGCCAAAAGCTTTTCAAAAAATTCATCCAAAATATCAAACGCCTTCATTTTCAACCATAGTTACAGGAATTATCGTGGGTGTAGGAGCGTTGTTTATTGAAAGTGATTTGGTCACAGATTTGACGAGTATAGGAACTTTGTTTGCATTTATTTTGGTTTCGGGTGGAGTTTTGTTTTTACCACCAAAAATCAAAGAGCCAGGGAAATTCCATTTGCCTTATATCAACGGAAAATATATAATTCCTCTATTGTTGATTGCATTTATATACATCTTTAGAGAAAGAGTAGAAGCAGCTTTTGTTGAATTTAGTTTTCAAAATACGGAAGAGATATTATTCATCATTTTCCTATTGTTTGCTTCATTTGTGTCAATTTTCACTTTCTTGAAAAATTATTCATTGATTCCAATCATGGGAGTGCTTACTTGTTCTTATTTGATGGTTGAAATTCCTATGGTGAGTTGGAAATGGTTCATGGTTTGGATGGCACTCGGTTTGGCTATCTATTTCTTGTATGGTTATAGAAAAAGTAAGCTGAACTTTGTCGATTAAAATTAATTCAGTCCATTAATTTAAATGAAAAATCCAAGCTGAAATTCAGCTTGGATGGATATTTTATTTTGCTGGAGGAACCAATAAAATCGGTGTTTTAGAACCTTTAATGACTTCATTGGAAACGCTTCCGACAAATACTTTGTAAAGTGCACTGTGATTGATCAATCCTAAAATTATCAAATCTGCATTGACAGAATCAGCCAATTTTAAAATTTGTTTTTCTGGTGAACCTTGCAATAAATGGGTTTCACAAATAATTCCAGCATTCGAAAAACGAGCTTTGAATAAATTCAAAGTTTCCATTTCCTTCTCGTAAGCAGACAAAGTTTCGGAAGAAATATATTCGATTCCTTCACTTGAGTCAACTAAATCTTTGTTTTTCAATGAGGTTACGTGAACTAAATGTACTTTCGCATCAAAGGCAATTGCAATTTCTACAGCTTTATTGGCAACTAAATCACCTTCTTTGTTGGAGTCAATCGGAACTAATATGGTTTTCATTTGTAATTATTTTATCAGCTATTTTGCAGTAAAGTTAAGTAAAAAACTATCTTATTTTTGTTTAAAATACTAATTTTATATTACACTTTTCATTTATCATTCATAAGTGTTGACTTCTCTTTTTTGGTTACCCAAATTTTTAGCTTTAATTTAGAGAATTGTTAATTTAAGTTCGTTCGAATTGTCTTTTGAATTAGTTTTTTCTTAATAGAATAATATGATAATTAGAAAATCACTCCAATATATAGTTTTATTTTTCTTTGGAATCAACTTTTTATTTGGACAAGAAAATTTGGTTTATGTTGAATATTTAGACCAAAAGGTTCACAGAAAAGAATCAACTGCTTTTCTGATTGCTAATGATACTCGAGCAATTTATACTGAAAATAAAAGTAAAGAAAAAGCAGAAACTCGTTTACACAACACTTCCGTTGGTAACGTTGTTGTGTATATTGATGATGTTAAATCTAATGAGTTTTTCAAAACAAAAGATTCTCCATTGATTTATTATGACGAATATATTCCCCACCTTGATTCTGCTTACCACGTTTATGATTCTATGCCTGAATTGAATTGGGAAATCTCTGATGAAACAGAAAATATACTTGGTTTTTCTTGTAAAAAAGCGACTGTCAAATTTAGAGGAAGCAGTATTTCAGCTTATTTTACGGAAGAAATTCCTATTCCATTTGGACCTTGGAAATTTGATGGATTGCCAGGTTTAATTTTAAAAGTTATTTCAGATGATTATAATGGTATTTCTTGGGTTGCAACATCTATTCAATATCCTTATGAAAAAGGTTTCGACTTTAATTTGGATGAAAGTAAATACAATCTATCCTTGAAAGAATTTAAGTTTGAAGAGTTTAAAGTACTACATTCAAAAAGCTTTAATGAAAACACTTCTATTCAAAAAATACGGGATACATTTAGAAATGGAAAAAGAAAATTCGTTGTAGAACAGGTTTATGGATGGGAAAAAACTGGAGATATATGGAGAGTTTATTATGAACATACTTATAACAAATTAGCTCCCTGGTAGTATTAAAACAAATTTAATTTTATAAAATGCGATACCTTCATTTTTTCATTTTTATGTTTATTTATTCAATTGTTTTTTCACAAGAAAAATTAAGAGTTGAATATGAAGTGACCCCAAAATTTCAAACTGACCCTAACGATAATTTTAAAATTTCGGCTGTGGTTAGTAATTTTGAATTATTGATTGATAGCAATGAGTCTTTTTATAATCATATTCCTAAGATTATTAATGAACAAGTCGAGGAAAATATGTTTAATATGAGCGCATCTTTTTCTGCTGATGCCAATCCGATTTACATTAACACACAGAGCGAGACTTTCATTGAACAAGCTGAAATAGCTAATCAAGCTTATTTAATAAAAGATGATTTGCCCAATATAAATTGGAAAATCTCAAAAGAAACCAAAGAAATTGCTGGTTTTCCAGTTTTAAGAGCGGTTGCTTTTTTAAATGATGAATTTAATACTAAAATTTTGGCTTGGTATTCACC
The DNA here is from genome assembly GCA_002359055.1 of Flavobacteriales bacterium UBA3376. Lineage (GTDB taxonomy): Bacteria > Bacteroidota > Bacteroidia > Flavobacteriales > Weeksellaceae > Moheibacter. The sequence continues at coordinate 40,495 of DEQC01000086.1, forward strand.
CAAATTAACCTATAAAACAGGACCTGAAAAGTTTTGGAGATTACCGGGTTTAATATTGTCCTTAGAAACCTCAATCACTCATAGCGATGGAACTCAAGAAGGTATGGAGTATGTCGCTATAAAAGTTGAAACTGCTAATAATCCTATTAAAACGCCTAAGAAAGGAAAAAAAGTAAGCATTGAAGAATTCAATACTATTCGAGCTGATTTCCTAAGTAAACAGAGGCAAATGATGGGTCTTGAATAATTAATTCAAACTATATTCCGTTCCGTCTTTTCCGTCTTTCAATTGAATGCCTAATTCGCTCAACTCATCTCTGACCTGATCAGACAATGCCCAGTTTTTATCGGCTCTTGCTTGTTCTCTGATTTTGATAAGCATTTGAATCACTCCATCTAATTTATCGACACCCGATTGAGCGACTTCCTTTTGTGGTTTAAGTCCCATCACATCAAATACAAATGCATTCATCGCATTTTTGATAGTTTCGATGTCCTTAGACGTAAGTTTTTCTTTTCCATCTTTGGAAGCATTGATCACTCTGACTGCCTCAAATAGATGAGAAATCAAAATTGGCGTATTGAAATCATCATCCATAGCTGCATAGCAGGAATTCAACCAATTTTCAGCATCAAAAATTGATTCGTTTGAAGGATTGATTTTATCCAAATTTTTCATAGCATCCATCAAGCGATTCAGTCCTTTCTCACTTGCCAACATCGCATCGTTAGAAATATCGAGTACACTTCCATAATGCGCTTGTAAAAAGCAGAATCTAACTACACTTGGATGAAAAGCTTTCTCAAAAAAGTCATTTTCACCATTGACCAATTGCATAGGCAATATATAATTTCCGGTCGATTTACTCATACGTTGACCGTTCATAGTCAGCATATTGGCGTGTAACCAATATTTAACAGGAGATTCACCATAAGCTCCTTTGGCTTGAGCGATTTCACATTCATGATGAGGAAATTTCAAATCCATTCCTCCACCGTGAATGTCAAAAGTTTCACCCAAATATTTGGTACTCATTACTGTGCACTCTATATGCCAGCCCGGATAACCTTCTCCCCAAGGTGAATTCCAGCGCATGATATGTTCAGGAGTTGCTGATTTCCAAAGTGCAAAATCCACTGGATTCTTTTTTTCATCTTGTCCGTCTAAATCTCTTGTATTGGCAATTAGATCATCGATATTTCTACGGCTTAACTCTCCGTAATTCAACCCTTTTTTATTGTAAGCTTCTACATCGAAATAAACAGATCCGTTGACCTCATAAGCCAAGCCTTTATTGATAAGGTCTTGAGTGATTTCAATTTGCTCCACTATATGTCCAGTTGCAGTCGGTTCAATGGTCGGAGGCAGTGCGTTGAAAGTATTCAGCACATTATGAAAATCAACTGTATATTTTTGGACAATTTCCATCGGTTCCAATTTTTCCAATTTAGATTGTCTGACAAAACGATCATTTTCGACATTTCCATCATCGGTCAAATGCCCTGCATCGGTGATATTTCTGACGTATCTAACATTGTATCCGAGATGAAGTAAATATCGATAAATCATATCGAATGATAAAAAAGTACGAATATTTCCTAAATGAACATTGCTATAAACGGTAGGTCCACAGACATACATTCCTACATGGTCTTTATTGATAGGAACAAATGCTTCTTTTTCACCGCTAAGTGAATTCAATATCTTTAGATTGTGTTTTTTTATCATTTTTGAATTGAATTTAAATCTTTGGTTTAAACATTAAATTTGGTTTTCACACCTATATAATGTAAAAATTCTCTTCTTGTCGTTGGATCAGTGCTAAAAACTCCGCCCAATTCAGCTGTAACTGTACTACTATCGATGTCTCTAATTCCTCTTGAATTTACACAAAGATGTTTAGCGTCAATTACACATGCGACATTATCTGTACCCAATGCTTGCTGCATAGCTTTCACAATTTGCATGGTCAAACGCTCTTGTACTTGTGGTCGACGTGCGAAATAATCAACAATTCGATTCATTTTTGACAAACCAATCACACGTCCACTTGAAATATATCCAATATGAGCTTTACCAACAATAGGTAAAAAGTGATGTTCACAAGTTGAATAAACAGTTATATCTTTTTCGACCAACATTTGGTTGTATCTGTACTTATTTTCGAAGGTTGACATTTTCGGCATTTTGTCTGGTCTTAAACCACCGAAAATTTCATTGACAAACATTTTTGCTACACGTTTTGGCGTACCTTTAAGACTATCATCGGTCAAATCCAATCCTAAAGTTTGCATAATTTCACCGAAATTCTTCTCGATTAATTTGATTTTTTCCTCATCGCTTAGATTGAAAGCATCATTTCTCAACGGAGTATCGCCACTACTTAAAAAATGGTCATCACCCATTTCATCGTATAAAAAATCTTTATTTGACATCAATACTATAATTTAGAATGCAAATTTAATCAATATGAATTAGACAAGCTTAATTAAATGTTAGTTTTACCTTTTTATGCTGAACTTTCATGCTAATTTTATAAAGTTCTTAGAGAAAATGTTTGAAATAAATAATTCTTCGAAAGAAATTACCTTAATTTTCACAAAAAAGAATTGAAATCTAAGAATTCTAAATCTTTTTAACTCAACAGTTGAATGCTTATCTTTGAAAATTAAAAAGTAAGCAATGAATCAAAAAATATACGGAATCGAACATTGGTCATTTAAAGATGTAATCGATGTACTAAAAGGAGAAGCGCATTCTCATCTCTCGGATGACGCAAAGTCACAAATCAAAAAATCCGCTCAAAATGTCGAAGCCATCGTAAATTCTGGTCAAACAGTTTATGGAATCAATACTGGTTTTGGTCCTTTGTGCGACACTCAAATTTCTAAAGAAGAAACAAGCAAACTACAAGAGAATTTATTGATTAGCCATGCAGTTGGCGTAGGAAATCCTATAAATAAAGAAATTTCAAAATTGATGCTAATCAGCAAAATCCATGCATTGGCCAAAGGTTTTTCTGGTGTAACTTTAGAAGTAGTGGAGCGAATGTTGTTCATGGTCGAAAATGATATTATTCCTGTTGTGCCTGAACAAGGTTCAGTTGGAGCTTCAGGTGATTTGGCGCCACTTTCACATTTATTTTTGCCATTGATAGGTGAAGGAGAAGTTTGGGAAGGTGATTCGATCATTCCAACAAAATTAGCTTTGGAAAAACATGGATTATCGCCGATTCGCCTTTCGGCCAAAGAAGGTCTAGGTTTGATCAACGGAACTCAGTTTATCTTGGCTCATGCGTTGGTTGGTTTGGATAAGTTTGCTTATTTATTGGACTTGGCCGATGTGGTAGGAGCGATGAGTTTGGAAGCTTATGCAGGTGTGAAATCGCCATTCATGAAAGAATTACATGAAGTTCGACCGTATCAAGGAACTAAAAAAGTAGCTGCTCGAATCAGAAAAATTTTGGAAAATTCAGAAATCATCGACAATAACGATTTTCCAAGGGTACAAGATCCTTATTCTTTGAGATGTATGCCACAAGTGCATGGTGCATCGAGAAATGCATGGTTGCATCTGAAAGAAATGGCTGAAATCGAGTTGAATTCAGTGACTGATAATCCAATTGTTTTAGATGATAAAATATCGATCAGCGGTGGGAATTTCCATGGTCAGCCGATGGCTATGGTGTTGGATTATGCAACTTTGGCTGCTGCAGAAATTGGAAATATTTCCGATAGAAGAAGTTATTTGTTATTGGAAGGAAATCATGGCTTACCGAGATTGTTGACCGAAAGTTCTGGATTGAATTCAGGATTTATGATTCCCCAATATACGGCTGCTGCTTTGGTAACAGAAAATAAAACTTTGTGTTTCCCAGCTTCGGCCGATAGTATCCCGACTTCATTGGGGCAAGAAGATCATGTTTCGATGGGAAGTATTTCTGGTCGAAAATTCAATCAAGTTTTAGATAATTTAGAAAAGATTTTGGCCATCGAATTGATGTATGCTTGTCAAGGATTGGAATTCAGAAGACCTCTAAAATCGAGTCCTATTATCGAACAAGTTTTTGCGTTGGTAAGAACCAAAGTTGATAAATTGGAAGATGATCGATTGATAGGAAAAGATATCAATAGTATCATTGAAATCATTCAAGGTGACGAATTGAAGGAAATCATCGGCCAAATCGAAGAATAAATTCAATTGAGTCAATTAAAAAAAGCAGGTGAAAACCTGCTTTTTTTATATTTTTTAAAGTTCATTAAGCTTTGAATAGCTCTTCAACTTTTTCCCAATTAACTACATTGAAAAACGCTTCGATATAATCAGGGCGTTTGTTTTGATATTTTAAGTAGTAAGCATGCTCCCAAACGTCCAAGCCCAAAATTGGAGTACCTTTGCAATCAGCATCAGGCATCAATGGGTTGTCTTGATTTGGAGTAGAACCAACTTTTAATTTTCCATCAACTTTTACCAACCAAGCCCAGCCCGATCCAAATCGAGTAGCAGCAGCTTTTGAAAACTCATCTTTGAACTTTTCAAAAGAACCGAAAGCTTCGTTGATAGCTTCAGCTAATTCACCTTTAGGCTCACCACCACCATTTGGACTCATGATTTCCCAAAATAAATTGTGGTTATAATATCCACCACCGTTATTTCTAACTGCAGCTTTATCAGCACCTTTTACTAAAATTTCTTCAATTGAAAGTCCTTCTAA
>DEQC01000092.1:0-5845 GCA_002359055.1 Flavobacteriales bacterium UBA3376
TATTCTATTGAAAGAAAAAGTTCTAATTCTTCCCAATGAAAATGCTGGTGATTTACATGATAAATTGGTTGAAGTCGGTAAAAAACTCATCATTCAAACCATTGATGGACTCGAAAACAAGAGCATTCAAGCCAAACCTCAAGAGGAATTGGTCGATTTAAAACCTGCACCAAAAATATTTAAGGAAGATTGTCAAATTGATTGGAATGATTCCATAGAAAATATTCATAATAAAATCCGAGGGTTGAGTCCGTATCCAGCAGCTTGGACGCAACTAAAAAAAGATGAGGAAATCAAAGTTCATAAAATTTACAAAGGTCATTACGATAAAAAACAAAATCCTGCCGATAAAATCCATAGAATTTCTTTTGAAAACAATCAAATGATCGTTCATTTAAAGGATGGAGATTTTTATATTGAGGAAATTCAATCCGAAGGAAAAAGAAGAATGTCAATTCACGATTTTATCAATGGTTTACAAGACAAAACCGATTGGTTTATAAGCAACTAAGGCTAATATGGAGCGAAAAATGATGGATTTATTAACATTTACCCACTTTTTTCAACAAAATGCTGAATTTTAATCATCTAAACCTTGTATGAACAAAGGATTCTGTTATATTTGTTATATAATAATCATTTTAAAACTCTTTAAATTATGAACAAATCAGAATTAATTGACGCAATGGCAGCAGATGCTGGCATCACAAAAGCAGCCGCAAGGAAAGCTTTAGATTCTTTCACGTCGAATGTAACCAACACCTTATCCAAAGGAGACAAAGTTGCTTTAGTGGGCTTTGGGACTTTCTCTACTTCTAAAAGAAAAGCAAGAGACGGACACAATCCACAAACGAAAGAAAAGATAAAAATTCCTGCAAAAACAGTTGCAAAATTTAAAGCTGGATCAGATTTAGCAAATGCTGTGAATAGCAAGAAAAAATAATCAAACTGATTCAAAATAAGGCTGGTCAAATTCGAGCAGCCTTATTATTAAATCTTTACGGAAACAATCGCTTACAAATCCAATTACCTTCTTCCAATCGATACGACAATCGGTCGTGTAATCTGCTTGGCCTTCCTTGCCAAAACTCAATTTCATAAGGTTTTACTATAAATCCACCCCAATGTTTAGGACGAGAGATCTCTTTATCAGCATACCTTTGAGCCAACTCTTCTGCCATCGCTTCTAAATCTTCTTCAAAAGACACTTCAGCACTTTGATTCGAAACTATAGCACCAATTTTACTTCCTTTAGGACGTTTGGCAAAATAAGTATCGGACATTTCTTCTGAAACTTTCTCAGCAATGCCTTTTATAATTACTTGCTGTTCCAATTTATCCCAAAAAAATGACAAACAAACTTTTGGATTGGCTAAGATTGATTGGCCTTTTTCACTATTGTAATTCGTATAAAAAACAAAGCCATCAGCATTGAATTCTTTCAATAAAACTACTCTACTTTTGGGAAATCCATCCTGACCAATGGTCGATAAAGTCATGGCATAAGCCTCACTAATCAATTCAGATTCAATCGCATAACCAAACCAAACATTGAACATCTTGAGTGGATTTTCTTCGATCGCAGTAAAATCAATTTTATTTTTGGAATAATCAATCCTTTTATTACTTAAATCTTGTTTCATTCAATTTTTTTTTTAACTTTATCATTCAGGAAGAAATTTAAAACCAAATTTAATGCAAATTAAGACGATTACAAAGGGGAATATACTAATAGCAAGGCCAACACTGTACGACTTCACTTTTAACCGCACAGTGGTAATCATTACTGACCATAATGAGAAGGGTTCTATTGGATTTATCCTAAACAAACCTTTGAATCAAAATGTTGGACTTTTTGTGGCTGAATTAGATTCAAATCTTCCAGTTTATGAAGGTGGACCTGTTGAAGTTCACAATATTTATTACATACATAAACGTCCTGATTTGATTGCAAATAGTGAAAAAATCTACAATGGTTTGTATTGGTCCGGAGATTATGATGATGTAAAAAATGCCATCAACAACGGATTAATTTCAAAAAATGAAATCAGATTTTATCTCGGATACAGCGGTTGGGGCGAAAACCAACTTCAAACAGAAGTCGATGAAAACCAATGGATTGTAGTCGATGATAAAGTCGATATTTTTCAAGATTGGGACAAAAATCTTTGGAAACAGCAAATGAAAAACTTAGGTGGCGAACACCTGATTTGGCTCAATACACCTGCAGATCCATCGATGAATTAAAATTCATTCATCCACTCCACTATTTCTTGAGTAACATCAGTCCTATAAGTTTTTTTACGATTTTTATGAATGGATTGTATCCCTTCACTCTCTATACAAATAAAAACCTCATCAGATTTTTGTAATTCAAATGGGAAAATTTCTGATTCTTCAATAACAAAGTTGGGATTTCTCTTCAAAATTTTACACAAATAATTTCGTGTTACACTTCTAATTCCACCTTCAGATATTTTAGGAGTTTTTATATTGTTGCCTTGAATGATAAATACACTTCCAAAAACACTTCTTGCTATTCTCTTCTCAGCATTTAACAACACCAAATCCTGAAAGTCATTTTCCTGCATAAAAGCTTGGGCAATGATATCCTCTGGTTTGTGCGTATTCAATTGAGTATAGAAACTCGAATTGATGCTAAAATCTCTAAAAACATCAATTTCTGAATTTTCGTTTGACCAATGATACATTTCATCTTCATTGAAAACCTTTTCAATTTCCACCAAAAAAGAAACCGATGATTGGGTGATCAGTTCAGAACGATCAGAATTTCTAAAAACTGAAATTTTAATTTTCGCATGATTCAATTGATTTTCTTCCAAAACCCTTTGAATGGCTTCTTCGAAAAATTCTTGGGTGAACTCAATTGGGATATTCATGCGCAAAATACGCATAGAAGCCATCAGGTTGAAATAGTGTTCCTCCATCAATAGAGGTTCACCTTCATAGACTTTTATAGATTCAGAAATTATATCACCCAAAGAAAATCCACGATTTTGTTTTCCAAAAATCGGTTCAGTTTCTTCAAACAAATTTTTGTTATAAATAAATTTCACTGATTAAATTTTTCAGGCCCCAAGTACTTGTTTTAAATCTTCGATTTGACTTTCCCAAAGAAGTTTTGCTTCATCAATTTCATCATCCTCAGCAAAATCAGTGATGATCAATGAGACATCACCCGTAAGATCGTCTTCAACTATATTTAATTCAAAGAAATACTTCGTATCCTCATCATCCTCCCACTGGAAACGTACATAAGAATCCTGTTTACTTTTCATCAAAAATGCAGATTGTTCTTCTCCATCCCAATAAAAAGTATATTTTTCACCTCTTGAGTTCACATTGTCAGCAAACCATTCTGAAAGTCCAGATGGGTTTGAAATATAATTGTAAAGTAAAGAAGGAGATGACCTTATTACAAACTCTGATTGAAATTTAACTCTTGCCATTTTTAATTGAATTGAGCTGCAATATATAAAATAGCCACATACAACCAAACTTTTTTAGATAAGTTTTGTTCATTTAAATAAAGATTCTATATTTGCACACCTAAAACTCCAAGAGAGTTTAAATCTAAGGATAAAGTCGAAGGTATGATTTATGATTTAAGGCTTTATCACAAAGGACTCGGCGAGGTAGCTCAGTTGGTTAGAGCGCAGGATTCATACCCCTGAGGTCGGGGGTTCAAATCCCCCCTTCGCTACAAAAAAAGCCGTCTCATCGGAATGATTGAGACGGCTTTTTTATTTCTTCAAAATTGTTTTATCAATTCGTTTTCTTCCAATCTAACCTAAATTCACAATCGGCATACTCGTCATTGATATTTATAAAAGTATCTGAAATTTGTTCCTCAACATATTTCATCACTGTTTCTTGTCTTTTTGTACTAATGGTCAAATTCTTTAATCGTGCATAATCGGTTTCCATATTGATCTTATGCGCCGGAATGGTTTCTTCTAATTTAATCACTCTAATTACCTTTTGGCGATTGAATTCATCTTCAAATGCAGTCGAAATGTCTCCATCGTTTAATCTTGATAACTCTGCCAACAAATTGGCTGGTAATCTTGATTTCTCAATTTTATCTTCTCCTGTTTGTGCATCCATCATTCTACCTCCGTTGAATTTGGTGTATTTGTCCACTGAAAATTGAAAAGCTGCTTCCTTAAAGGTCATATCGCCTTTTTCAACTTCTATCATGATAGAATCCAATTTTCTTTTTGACAATTCGATTTCTTCTGCCGTTGGCTTAAGTTGCATCAAAATGTGTCTTACATCCAATTCTTGACCTCTTCTCTTTTCGAGCATGGCAATGTGGTAACCAAAATCGGTTTTAAAAGGTTCAGAAATTTGACCTTCTTGTAAGTTAAAAACTACCGCATCGAATTCCGGCACCATTTGACCTCTTTTGACATTAGTAATCAAACCACCGTTGGACGAAGAACCCGGGTCGTCTGAATATAAAATTGCTTTGGTAGCAAAGCTCGATCCTTCTTCTATATCTTTTTTATGCATTTTCAATGCATCGATAACTTTCTGTTCATTTTCTTCAGAGATTTCAGGGTAAATTACAATATGACTCAAACTAACTTCTTCTGGAATTTCAGGTAGTTCAGAATGATATTGTTCGTAAAAAAGCCTAACTTCTTCTGGTGTAGCATCAAGTCCTCTGCTAATCATTTCTTGTTTCTCACTGATGTACGCCTGATCTCTCATAATTCCTCTTAACTCTTGTTTGAATTCAGGCATAGTATTAAATCCGAAATAAGTTAAAATCTCATCTTCACTGCCCTGCATCAAAAATCTCTGAACTGTAGCATCGACTTGACGATCGACTTGATCATTGGTAATATTGATCAAAGTATCTTCTTTGGCCTTGGTCAAAAGCAGTTTTTCCACCAAAATATTTTCCATGAAATCGCATCTATTTTCAATTTCAAATCCTTGTGCCAAAGCTTGTATGTAATCTCTTTCGACATCAGAATTCAAAATGATTTCATCGCCTACAACTGCCGCTACTCCATCAATTTTGAATTGATTCGATGGATCATTTTGAGTAGATTGGGACCAAACATTGATCGATAGCAATCCCGTAATTATTGTTAAAACAATTAGTTTATTTCTCATTGATTCTTATTTGATTATTATTAATCGCTTCTTTATATAATTCATTTTGTAAATCACTCAGCAAATTTAACTTTCTTTTGTTAAGTAATAAGTTTTTTATGGTAGGTTTAACAAAATCATAAGGAGCTTCACTGCCTTTTTGCTTTAAAGTAATGATTCTCAACAGAGTGACTATGGAATCACTTTCCATTTTGACTCTTCTTCGATTCAACAGTTGATTCAGATAATTTCCCTCGTTTAATTGTGGAAAATATCCAGTCATTGCTTCGATCGAATACCAAGTGCTATCCTTGTCATGAAAGGGCAGTTCTGACGCTAAAACAATTTTCATCAATTCATCGAAATCTTCATCCTTTCCAGAATTGAACAATCGCTCTGCTTCAGCTGCATTTTCTTTATTTACTGTTACTCCACGAAATTGTACAATGGATCTACTCAAAGGGAAACTTTCTTTGTGCTCTTCAAAATAAGCATAAATATCTTCTTCTGTAATTGAGTTTTCTATGTTTTTTTCGATCAAATAATTGTTATAAGCATTGATCAATAAATCTTGTCGATACTCAACCATTTTATTTTCAATCTCCTTGATTGTCAGCGCGTCAATATTTTCTTCAGCTTTATCAACAATTGCTTTCTTTTTTACCCATTCTTCGATATATGCCTGAACTAACTTTATACTATCTTCTTTTGAAACGTC
>DEQC01000092.1:5967-21229 GCA_002359055.1 Flavobacteriales bacterium UBA3376
ACCGATGATTATAGCAATTATTGTTTTTTTCATGTAAATTGATTTCTTCGGGAGACGATTATGTACCTTAAATAAAACGTCAAATCTTCATTATTATTTTTAGCCCATAACTTTCATCGCTGAATTATATGCTGATTCAAATGCAAACAAATTCAATCCATGTATTGCATTCACACTTTCTGCAAATGTAATTAACTTTTCAGTGGGTGTATTGCCTACCAAGTCACTTTTTGCCATTGGACAACCTCCAAATCCTTTGATCGCTCCGTCGAATCTTCGACAACCATTTAGGTAAGCAGCATTTGTCTTTGAAAACCAATCGTCATATTCACAATGAAAATGAGCACCAAATTCGATTTCTTTGTATTGAGGAATCAATGTTTTGAACAATTCTTCTACATCTTCTATATGGGCAACCGAAGTGGTATCCGACAAATTAATTCTTTTGATACCTATATCAGCAAATCGATGTGCCCATTCCTTCACCAAATCCACATTCCATTCTTCTTGATAAGGGTTGCCAAATGCCATAGAAAAGTAAATCAAAAGTTCTTTCTCAGTACCTTCCAATTCCTTTTGAATTGTTTGAATCGTTTGAAAAGCTTCTTCTCTCGATCGATTGGTATTGTTCAATTGAAATTCTTCTGAAATTGAAAATGGGAAACCCAACAAATCGACATTCTCATGTTTCATTGCCAATTCAGCTCCTTTTTCATTGGCAATAATCACTGACAATAAAGATTTATGTTCAATATCTTTTACAGCTTCTAAAACTTCAGCTGTATCTGCCATTTGAGGAATTATTTTCGGAGAAACAAAACTACCACAATCTATAGTATCGAAACCAACTTCCAACAAAAGACTCAGATGATTTATCTTGTCTTCTGTTGCAATAAAGTCATGAATTCCTTGCATCGCATCGCGAGGACAATCAACAATCTTGACTTTTTCGTTCATTTTATTTTAATTTTTCAGCTCGAAAGATATAGAATTTCCTACTTTTACAAAAAATTATTAGAGAAATGGACAAACAATGGAGCAATAAATTAAAGGAAAGGTTTTTAAAATATGTTAGTTTCTATTCAGAAAGTATCCCTTTTGTAGATGCATTCCCAAGCTCTGAAAGACAGTGGGACATTGCTAAATATCTTTATGAAGAATTAAAAGAAATAGGTTTAGAAGATGTAAGCATAGATGACAATGCCTATGTGATGGGCTTTTTACCGTCGAATATCGACAAAGAAGTACCGACCATTGGGTTTGTTGCACATTTCGATACTTCACCGGATTATTCGGGTGAAAATGTAAAACCACAAATCGTAGAAAATTATGACGGTGGACAAATCGTTTTGAATGAAGATTTAAACATGATTTTGTGTCCAAAGGATTTCCCTGAATTGTCACAGTACAAAGGTCAAACGATCATTACAACCGATGGTACAACACTTTTAGGAGCCGATGACAAAGCGGGAGTTGCTGAAATAGTTACGGCTATGGAATATTTGGTTGCAAATCCACACATCAAACATGGTAGAATTGCAGTTGCATTTACTCCAGATGAGGAAGTTGGACGAGGAGCTGATTTTTTCGATGTAGAAAAATTCGGTGCTGAATGGGCTTATACAATGGATGGAAGCGAAATAGGTGAATTGGAATATGAGAATTTCAATGCTGCTTATGCTCACATCAAATTCTTTGGCAAAAGCGTTCACCCAGGTTATGCAAAAAATGCAATGATCAATGCGGTTACTTTGGCAAGAGAATTCGCTGCTGAATTGCCTCAAGATGAAGTTCCAGAATTGACCGATGGACGTGAAGGATTTTTCCACTTGACTCAATTTGAAGGAAATGTTTCTGAAGCTGAAATTCAATACATCATCAGAGACCACGACATGGACCAATTCAATGCGAGAAAAGAATTGATTCAAAATATCACCGATGAAATGAAAGCGAAATATGGCGAAGATAAAATCGAATTGGAAATGAAAGATCAATATTATAATATGATCGAAAAAGTAAAAGAAAAATTCGAATCAGTTGAAATCGCTGAACAAGCTTTGAAAGATTTAGGAATTACTCCTAACATTAAACCCATCAGAGGTGGAACCGATGGTTCGCGTTTGAGTTTTATGGGATTGCCTTGTCCAAATATTTTCGCAGGTGGTCATAACTTCCATGGTCCTTACGAATATGTGCCTTTGGAATCTATGGAAAAAGCAACTCAAGTGATAGTGAGAATAGGCGAAATTGTCGCAGGGGAGTAATCATACCATTCAATAAATCATATAAAAAAGTATTCTCGAAAATTAATCGGGAATACTTTTTGTTTTAAATACCTTCAAATTTTTACAATGGAAATCAATATCGATCAATTCAAATTCTCAATGCCCATCAACATTCGCTGGAACGATATGGATGCGTTGGGACATGTTAACAATGTTTATTATTTCGAATATTTTCAAGTGGCAAGAGGAATTTATATGCCTACTGTAAGTGAAAATTGGGACTGGACAAAATTCATGTTTGTAATCGCTCATATCGAATGCAATTATATTCAAGAATTAAGCATGTTGCACAAAAAGCCTGAAATCAAAGTCAGAGCTTCGCGTTTGGGCAATAAAAGTTTTGATTTTGAATATGCCATTATAAGCGAAAAAGACGATGGCGAAAAAATCTTACACGCAACAGGAAAAAGTACTCAAGTCATGATCAATACTCAGCTAAAAAAATCCATTGAACTACCCGATTGGTTGAGAAGTGATTTGAGCAATTATGAAAATGATTTGAAATAAATTTCAAAAATCCTATCATAGATTTCATCGAACAGAAATCCAAACCATGGAATATTTTTATATTTGGTTGGTTTAAATGATTCAATAGTTAGAATATGCATAGACGTGAATTTTTAAAAAAAGCCTCTCTGATGGGTGGATTCCTAATTATCAATCCATACCAAAACATCTTCAATGAATTTTCAGAAGATGAATTGTTAGGCAAAGGCAATCCACCTCTTTTTGGTAAAGATTTTAAATTGAGAGAAGAAGTGATGTTGCAATTCAACCTTATGAAAAAAGCTGCTAAAGAAAAGGGATTCAATATTCATGTCATTTCGAGTTTTAGAAGTTATTCCCATCAAAATAGAATTTGGGAAAGAAAATACAGAGATTTCAGAAATAGAGGATTATCACATCAAAACACCATCGTCAAAATCATCGAATACAGTACCATCCCTGGAACTTCAAGACATCATTGGGGCACCGATTTAGACATCATAGATACGACCAAAGGTTTCCCAAAAAATCCTTTGAGCGAGGTGCATTTCAATGAAGGTGGAAGCATGAGAAAATTCAAATTGTGGTTGGATGAAAATTCTGAGAAATATGGGTTTCACTTGGTTTACACCAACGAAGCTGGAAGAAAAGGTTTCAAATATGAACCTTGGCATTTCTCCTACAAACCTATTGCACAAAAGATGTTGAATGAATATCTCGCACTCGATTTAAAAACTATTTTAACTCAAAACAACTTGATGGGAAGTGAGCATTTCACTGATGAATTTATCACAAAATACAAAAACGAAAACATCTTGGACATCAATCCAGAACTATTGCCGTAGAATTTAGATTGAATTAAATCTAAGCTTTACTTTAAAAGTTAACAATAAAAAATTGCTGTGAACTTCAGATGAAATTCACAGCAATTTTCATTGATAAATCATTTTAAAATGCATTAAAAATGAAGTTTTATCCTAAGAAAGATTTCAGCATCCAAACTGTTTTTTCTTGTTCTGAGATAAAATCACTCATCATTGCATTCGTACCTTCATCATCGAGTTCATCTGAACGAGTTAAAATTTCTCTTTCTATTTTCAATAATTCTTGAATCGAATTCAGAATCAACTCAACTGATTCTTTAGCTTCGCTTACATTTTTACCTGGTTTTACCTTAGATGTTTTTAGATAATCATCAAAAGTATGCAAAGGTGTTTTTCCTAAAGTCAAAATTCTCTCAGCTATCATATCGACCTTTTCTTGTGCGTCAATATATAATTCTTCGAATTTATCATGTAGCTGAAAAAAATGCTGACCTTTGATATTCCAGTGAACTCCTCTTAAATTTTGATAATAAACTTGAAAATTTGCTAACAAGACATTTAAGTCATCAGACAATTCTTTAGTTGTTGATTTTTCTAATCCAATAGTTGAAAGTGTCATATTATTATATTTTTTTTGTTAATATTCTGATTATAAACTTAATACATTTAGTTCAATTAAAAAATATTCAAACTCAATTATTACACTGCCAAAATCAATCCAATTTGCTTAAAAAAACTAGATATTATTAATACCTTTATAAAAAATATCTATTTATGACCTTAGTTCAATTGGAATATGTTTTAGCTGTTGCAGAATACAAGAATTTCACTTTAGCTGCTGACAAGTCCTTTGTCACTCAGCCAACTTTGAGTATGCAAATTCAAAAGCTTGAAAAAGAGTTAGATATAGAGATTTTTGACAGAAGTTCTCATCCTATACAATTGACCAAAATCGGCGAAAAAGTAGTTGAACAAGCCAAAGTTATATTGAAAGAAGCCAAAAGAATGCCTCAATTGGTTCATGAAGAAAAAGGATTAATGGAAGGATCTTTCAACATTGGTGTAATTCCAACGATACTCCCAACTTTAGTTCCTTTGTTTTATAAAACTTTTCAAGAAAAACATCCAAAAACAAATTTAGTCATAAGAGAACTACAAACCGATGAGATCATCAAACGTCTCAATGATGGAACTTTGGATTTTGGGTTGGTTGTAACTCCTCTACACGAAGAACAAATCGTTGAGAGAAATTTATTTTACGAACCATTGGTTGCTTATGTTCCTCCATATCATCCTTTGCACAGTCAATCGACCTTATCAAAGAATGATTTAAACATTGATGATATTTTGTTGTTAAAAGAAGGGCATTGTTTCAGAAATAATGTGATGAATCTATGTGAAGCTGCAAAACTCAACAATCAAAGTTTGAAATTGGATAGTGGAAGTCTTTATACTTTGATCAAATTGGCAGACGAAGGTTATGGATTTACTTTACTTCCTGCTTTGCATACCGATGATCTAACTCCGGAACAACAGGAAAACATCAGGTATTTCAACGACCCAATTCCAACCAGAGAAGTTAGTTTGATTTTTCATCAAACAAATTTACGCAAGTCGTTTGAGAAAAGTTTGATAGAAACCATTCAAAGTGTTATCCGAGGAAAAATATTTATCGACAAAGTCAACAATGTAACATCGCCTTTACTTAGCATTGCCTAATTTTGATCGATGCAACATCACAAAGTCGAGTAAAACCATTGCTGACAAAGCTTCAACTATAGGTACTGCTCTTGGAACTACACAAGGGTCATGACGACCTTTGCCTTCTAATTTTTTGATTTCACCTTCGGCATTTATCGTTTTTTGCGATTGCATAATAGTAGCAACTGGTTTGAAAGCGACTCTGAAATAAATATCCATACCGTTGGAAATTCCGCCTTGAATTCCTCCAGACAAATTGGTTTTTGTGGTTCCATCAGGCTCAAACAAATCATTATGTTCAGAACCTAACATACGTGTACCACAAAATCCGCTACCATATTCAAAACCTTTGACTGCATTTATGCCCAACATAGCAAATCCCAATTTCGCATGAAGTTTATTAAATATTGGCTCACCTAATCCAATTGGCACATTTTGAAGGACACAAGTAACAGTACCACCAATGGTATCTCCAGATTTTCGAACGGATTTTATTTTTTCGATCATCTTCTGAGCAGTTTCCTCGTCTGGACAGCGAACGATATTCGTGTCGGTTTTCGAAAAATCCAAAGCTTGATAAGGTTTCTCTAAAAACAAATCTCCGACAGACGAAACAAATGCACGAATAGAAATATCTGGCAACAACTGTTTGGCAATTGCACCAGCAACTACCCAATTGGCAGTTTCTCTTGCCGAACTCCTCCCTCCTCCTCTCGCATCGCGAATTCCATATTTTTTTGAATAAGTAAAATCTGCATGAGAAGGTCGATAAACATCTTCTAAATGATCATAATCCTTTGGTTTTTGATTTTCATTTTGAATGACAAAGCCAATCGGCATTCCTGTAGTTTTCCCATTGTAAATTCCCGAGAGAAATTCAACCTTATCGGACTCTTTTCTTTGAGTAACTATATTGGATTGGCCTGGTTTTCTTCTGTCCAATTCTATTTGAATTTTTTCTAAATCCAATTCAAATCCAGCGGGACAACCATCGATAATTCCACCAATAGACTTCCCATGACTTTCTCCAAAAGTTGTGAGTTTAAAAATTTCACCCAATGTATTCATAAGCAAAAGTTCGAATTTCATCAAAGTTAAAAGAAAGTAGAGTATAAATTGGAATAAGTTGATAAAATGATTTATTAAATTCGACCATATGGTTTCTTATCTTTAAATTTGCGACAAGATGAAAAATTATTTAGACGAACTAAACGAACCACAAAGATTAGCAGTTGAGGCTACTGAAGGCCCACTTATGGTTATAGCAGGTGCTGGTTCTGGAAAAACCAGAGTTCTAACTTATAGAATTGCTCACTTGATCGAAAAAGGTGTGAGCCCGTTCAACATTTTAGCTTTGACCTTTACCAACAAAGCTGCAAGAGAAATGAAAGAAAGAATCTCGAGCGTAGTTGGTCCTGGAGAAGCAAAGAATTTATGGATGGGTACATTTCACTCTATTTTTGCAAGAATTTTAAGAGTTGAGGCTCCACGTTTAGGCTATCCGTCTGACTTTACAATCTATGATAGTCAAGACAGTCAAAGTGTTATCAGAAAAGTAATTGAAGAATTACAACTCGACAAAGACATTTACAAATATAAGCAAGTTGCTCATAGAATATCTCAATTTAAAAACAATTTAATCACTGTTAGAGCTTATCACAACACACCCGAGCTAATTGAAGCCGACGCTGCTGCTATGCGCCCTCGAATGGGAGAAGTTTATAGAGCTTATGTCGATAAATGCTTCAAGTCTGGAGCTATGGATTTCGATGATTTATTGTTAAGGACCAACGAAGTCCTCACGAGATTCCCAGAAGTTTTGGCCAAATACCAAGATAGATTTAGATATATATTGGTCGATGAGTATCAGGACACCAATCATTCGCAATATTTAATTGTAAAAGCTTTGGCTTCTCGTTATGAAAATCTATGTGTCGTAGGTGATGATGCACAAAGTATATATGCCTTTAGAGGTGCAAACATCAGAAATATTTTATCGTTCAAAAACGACTATCCCGATGCGAAAGTAATCCCTCTGGAACAAAATTACCGATCGACAAAAACCATTGTTGGAGCCGCGAATCAGGTCATCGCTCAAAACAAAGATCAATTGGAGAAAAATGTTTGGACTTCGAATGAAATGGGCGAAAGCATTCCTGTTTATAGAGCGCTAACCGATGCTGATGAAGCGAGATATGTGGCTTCGCAAATTTGGGAATTGCAAGTCAGCAAACAATTGAAACACAAAGATTTCGCTATTCTCTATCGAACCAATGCTCAATCAAGAGCAATTGAAGAAGCTTTGAGAAAAAGAAATCTTCCTTACAAAGTTTTTGGTGGAACCTCGTTTTTCCAAAGAAAAGAAATTAAAGATCTTGTCGCCTATTTGAGAATTTTAGTCAATCCAAACGACGAAGAAGCACTTTTGAGAATTATCAATTATCCAAAACGCGGCATCGGACAAACTACTATCAATAAATTGATGATAGTTGCATCTGAAACCGAAAAACCGATTTTTGAAATTCTTGAAAACATTCATCAATACGCTGCACAAGCTGGATTAAACGCAGCTACAGTTTATAAGTTGAATGAATTTACAATCATGATCAAAAGTTTTATGACTATGCTAAACGATCATGATGTGTATGAAGTTTCAATGCATGTCGCAAAAACAGCTCAACTGATAAAAAATCTAAAAGAAGACGATACACCTGAAGGGATTTCAAGGCTTGAAAACGTACAAGAATTATTGAACTCCATCAAAGGTTATGTCGAAGAGCAAATCCAAGTCGAAGATGGAAATCCAACTTTGAGTGGATTTTTAGAAAATGTAGCTTTATCAACGGATGCTGATCAAGAAGATGATGACGACAACAAAGTTTCATTGATGACCGTGCATTTGGCCAAAGGATTGGAATTCCCAGCAGTTTTTGTCGTTGGTTTGGAAGAAAATCTA
Source organism: Flavobacteriales bacterium UBA3376 (assembly GCA_002359055.1). GTDB lineage: Bacteria > Bacteroidota > Bacteroidia > Flavobacteriales > Weeksellaceae > Moheibacter. The sequence continues at coordinate 14,220 of DEQC01000092.1, forward strand.
TTTCCTTCGATGATGAATTTAAATACTCGACAGGAATTAGAAGAGGAAAGAAGATTGTTCTATGTAGCGCTGACCCGAGCTGAGAAATACGCTCATTTGACATATGCCATTTCAAGATTTCGTTGGGGAAAAATAATCGATTGCGAACCGAGTCGTTTCTTGGAAGAAATCGATGACAAATATCTGGATTGGAAAAACTTAAACATTGGGAACTCTATCAACAGAAGTGGATTGGATGCGAGTTTATTTGAAGATAGCTTTTCACAAACCTCAAAATTTGAAAGGAAAAAAGAAAAATTAAAACTCAATCAACCGACGCCTCCAAAGTCAAATTTCAAACCCTTGAAAAAAGCTCAAATCACCAATCAATCCGACGGTAATTCAATTGAGCTAACGGCAGGCAATATAGTTGTACACGATAGATTTGGACGTGGAAAAGTCATGGCATTGGAAGGTGAAAAAGATGATGCAAAAGCTGTAGTCTTGTTCGATCATGCAGGTGAGAAAAAATTACTTTTAAATTTCGCTAAATTAAGGGTGATTGGATAATCTTTTCCTTCATAGAATCAAATGAAATCATTTTCTAGGTGGAATAAAGTTGACTTTTATTTCTCCTATATAAATGCGTACTTTGTGATGTTTGAATCATGAAAGAAGAATTACATCCAATCATACAATCGCTTCCCAATAAACCCGGAGTTTATCAATTTTTCGATAAAAAAGGGAACATCATTTATATTGGAAAAGCAAAAAACTTAAAAAAAAGAGTTTCTTCGTATTTCAACAAAAATCACGATTCTGGAAAAACCAGAGTATTGGTCAGAAAAATAGCGGATATTCAAACCATTATTGTTGACACTGAATTCGACGCATTGTTATTGGAAAACAATTTAATCAAAAAATATTTACCTCGATACAATGTTTTGTTGAAAGACGATAAAACTTACCCATGGATTTGTATCAAAAACGAAGCTTTTCCAAGGATTTTTATGACTCGAAATCTGATAAAAGACGGATCCGAGTATTTCGGTCCTTATGCATATGTACAAGTTTGCTACGCTTTGTTGGAACTTATACGCGAACTTTATCCGATTCGAACTTGTAACTATGATTTGAACAGAAAAAACATAGAATCTGGCAAATACAGCGTTTGTTTAGAATATCATTTGGGAAATTGTTTAGGACCTTGTGAAGATTTGCAATCGGAAGAAGATTATTTGAGAAATATTCAATCCATCAAGCAAATTCTTAGAGGAAATTATAACGAAGTCATCCGTTATATGAACGAACAAATGCAAGAATATGCTGAGCGATTAGAATTTGAAACTGCTCAACTTTTGAAAGAAAAAATTGAACTCATTCAAAACTACCAAAAACGTTCTACTGTTGTCAGTCCAACCATAGGAAATGTAGATGTTTTTACTGTTATTTCTGATGAGAGTTTTGGTTATATCAATTTTTTACGTGTAAACAATGGTGCAATCATTCAAGCGCATACTTCTGAAATCAGAAAAAAATTAGATGAAACCAATGAAGAAATTTTAGAGAAAACCATAGTTGAAATATTTGATCGATTTGGACAACATTCAAAAGAAATCTTACTTCCATTTGAATTAGATATAGAAATTCCAAACATCAAAATCTCAGTTCCACAAATCGGTGATAAAAAAAGATTGATAGAATTATCCGAGAGAAATGCCAAATATTATCGATTAGAACAACTCAAACAAATAAAAATCACAGATCCTGACCGACATGTCAATCGTATCATGGCACAGATGAAAAAAGATTTGCGCATGCCAGTTGAACCGAGACATATCGAAGGATTTGACAACTCAAATACTCAAGGAACCAATGCTGTTTCGGCTTGTGTCGTTTTCAAAGATGGAAAACCAAGCAAAAAAGATTATCGAATTTTCAACATCAAAACCGTTGAAGGACCCGATGATTTCGCAAGTATGGAAGAAGTTATCTATAGAAGATACAAAAGGATTTTAGAAGAAGATGGCGATTTGCCACAGTTGATATTAATCGATGGTGGAAAAGGACAATTGAGCTCAGCTTTGAAAAGTATAGATGCGTTGAATCTTAGAGGAAAAATCACTGTCATCAGCATAGCCGAAAAGTTAGAGGAGATTTATTTCCCAGGTGATTCCATTCCACTTTATTTAGATAAAACTTCAGAAACTCTCAAAGTATTACAAAGGGTAAGAGATGAAGCACATCGATTTGGAATCAGCAAACACAGAAACAAAAGAAGCAAAGCTACTTTCACCTCAGAATTAGAAGGTATTCCTGGCATAGGCGAAAAGTCAATTGAGGAATTATTGAAAAAATTTAAATCTGTCAAAAGAATTAAATCAGCCAGTTTCGAAGAAATTGAAGAGGTCATCGGAAAATCAAGAGCCAATAAATTATTTGAGCATTTCAAACAGCAGGCATGACATTTGTAAGGTCTTAAATTGGTTCAAAATCAATTCAAATATGAAAATAGCAATTTTTTCATTGTTTACACTTCTTTTAAACATCAATGTTTATAGCCAAAACAAGGATTATCTATATCTAAAAGGTTATATCGACAAATATCCAATTACTATCATTCTAAATCTTTCGAAGGAATATGATACGGAGGAAACGAAGTTTCATGGGTATTATTTTTATGATTCAAAGCAAATTCCAATTGAAATTTACGAAACCTATCCTGAAGATTCTTACAATTTCGCATTATCGACTTTTATGTTTGAGGAAGATGAACAAGAGATTTTTTTAGGGAAATTTGAAAATTCCGTTTTCAAAGGAAAATGGAAGAAAAACAAACTTACTTTGCCTTTTGAATTAAAAGTTCCTGAGAAAAATAATTTTGTAGAAATGGTTAAACTCGAAAACCTAAGAATAGTCCCCATCATCACTTCAGAAAATGATGATAAAGTCGAAGGACATTTTGAGTTTAAATTCATCGTTCCAAAAAATCCAGAATTACAAAAAGAATTGCTCTCAAAAATCTATGAAGATTATACAGATTTCAATTCTTACACCAACAAAAAGTTGGATCAAATGGCAAATTCTTACAAAGAAGAAATCACAGCTTTTTACAAAGATTATGGTGAAATCAGACCATCGTTCAGCTATCAATACGATCAATTCATCTCACCTTATTTGGACACCAATGAATTACTCATCATGAGATATTCGAATTATGAATATACAGGTGGTGCTCACGGATTATCCTTGCAAGTATTTTATAATTATGATAAAATCAACAAAAAATGGTTAAAAATAGAGGATGTATTGAATATTACTAAAGAAAATGAAATCAACAAAATCTTAGATAAAACGCTGAGAAAAAAATACAAATTAGGTCCAAATGACTCCTATGAAAATGCTGAAGGAATTGTGTTTTTGTCCGATGAAATCAAGTTGAGCCACAATTTCACACTTTCAAAAGAAGGAATCACCTTTCATTATGATTTGTATGAAATGACGCCTTATGCCTATGGATATTTCAATTTATTCGTTCCTTATGAAGATTTAAAACCTTATTTGAATAAAAATTTCAAACTTTAAAAAACCAAATTCACTCCATTCTCTCTGAGGGAAATCATTCAGCAAGACAGCATTTTTTCTTATCTTTGTAGAATCATTTTAAATAACTTTCAATTGAAATTCGATTTAGATAATATTCGTTCACAATTTCCAATTTTAACGCGTGAAGTGAACGGTCATCCGTTGATATATTTAGACAATGCAGCTTCTTCACAAAAGCCAAGAGTTGTCTTAGAAGCCATTCAGAATTATTATTCAAAATTCAATGCCAACGTTCATAGAGGAATTCACACCATCAGTCAAGAAGCGACAGAAATGATGGAAAATTCTCGTAAAAAAGTTCGTGCATTTATCAATGCTAAACATGATTACGAAGTACTTTTCACCAAAGGAACTACAGAAGGAATCAATTTAGTAGCGATGAGCATTGCTCATTTAATCAAAGAAAACGATGAAATTCTCATCACAGAAATTGAACATCATTCCAATATAGTTCCTTGGCAAATTTTATGTCAAAAAACCGGAGCAAAGTTAAAGTTCATTCCACTAAAACAAGACGGAACTTTGGACATGGATAATTTAGATCATTTGATCACTGACAAAACCAAACTAATCGCCATCAATCAAGTTTCTAACGCTTTAGGTGTGATCAATCCAATAGAATCCATCATTGAAAAAGCTAAAAAAGTAGGCGCATGGACTTTGATCGATGCAGCACAATCTTCACCACACCTATCGATCGATGTACAAAAGTTGGATTGTGATTTCTTGGTTTTTTCTGGTCATAAAATGTATGCACCTACTGGAGTTGGGATTTTATATGGAAAAGAAGAAGTTTTGAATCAACTTTCGCCTTTTCATGGAGGTGGTGAAATGATTGAAGAAGTTTGGATGGAAAAATCAACTTATGCTGGACTTCCTTTCAAATTCGAAGCAGGTACGCCCAACATTGAAGCAAATATAGTTTTAGGAGATGCCATCGATTTCATAAATTCAATTGGAATTGACCAAATTCAAAAACATGAAGATGAATTATTGAATTACACCCATCAAAAATTATCAGAATTGGATGAAGTCATCATTTATGCTGAAAATGCAAAACGTGCAGGAGCGATTTCATTCAATTTAAATATAGACGGCGTTCATCCATCGGATGTGGGAATGATTTTGGACAAAAAGGGAATTGCTGTTAGAACGGGTCATCATTGCGCTCAACCGATCATGAGGAAATTAGGAATCAAAGGAACGGTTAGGGCTTCTTTTGCTGTATTTAACACCAAAGAAGAAATCAATCAGATGATCGACGGAATAAAATTGGCAATAAAAATGTTGGCTTAAGATTTTAACATTTAAAAGTCCTATACTGGTACAAAACTTGTCTAATAGACTACCGAATTTCTAAAATTAAAATTTATCAAAAATGAGATTTTTAAGTATTATTTTCTTCACGCTATTTTTAAGTTTTTCTTATGGTCAAACTTCAAGCAACAATCGCGTTAGTCCATTAGATACAGTTGAATTACATATTGAAGATTTAAACGTAAAAATCACTTATAGTAGGCCATTTTTAAAAGGTCGTGAATTCGGAAAGGACATAGTTCCATTTGGAAGATTATGGAGAACAGGTGCCAATGAAGCTACCATATTCGAAACCAATCGTGACATCATAGTTGAAGGTCAAGAGTTAAAAGCTGGAAAATACAGTTTATATTCAATTCCTGATGCTGAGGAAACCACTATAATTTTCAATAAGAATTGGAATCAATGGGGAACACAATACGACAAAAGCCAAGATGTTTTACGAGTAAATGTTCCAACGATTTTCACAGATTATACTTCTGAGCAATTTACCATTGATTTGGATGAAGCGGGTGCAGCTTGTTTAACTTGGGGAAATTCTATCTTCACCTTTCATTTCGAGGAATTAAATGATGAATAATCATTCATCTATAAAAGTTCAAACAAACTTTATACAAACAAGCCTAAAATTAATTCGACAGTTTTTTGATTAAATACAAACTGTATTCATTCAATGTTTCTTTATTTTACTAACTTTGAGCATTGTCTAAAAGCAACATTAAAATGATACAAAACGAATTAAAAATTTTAGGTGTAAAAGATTTGAATGATGGTACTTCTACTGGTTCTAATTGGTTTGCCAGCGGTGAAATCATCGAGTCTTATTCACCTGTTGATGGAAAATTAATTGGAAAAGTTAAAACATCGACCAAAGAAGATTACGAAAAAGTAATTGCAACTGCACAAGAAGCATTTAAAGTTTGGAGAACAACTCCAGCACCAGTAAGAGGAGAAATCGTTCGTCAGTTTGGTGATAAACTAAGAAAATACAAAAATGATTTAGGAAAACTCGTTTCTTATGAAATGGGTAAATCCTTTCAAGAAGGTTTAGGTGAAGTTCAAGAAATGATCGATATCTGTGATTTTGCAGTGGGTCAATCTCGTCAACTTTACGGATACACCATGCACTCAGAAAGACCAGGACACAGAATGTACGATCAGTACCATCCGTACGGTGTGGTTGGAGTGATTTCAGCTTTCAACTTCCCAGTAGCGGTTTGGTCTTGGAACGCAGCTTTGGCTTGGGTTTGTGGAGATGTTGTAATTTGGAAGCCAAGTGAAAAAACACCTTTGTGTAGTATCGCTTGTCAAAATATCATGCAAGAAGTTCTTAAAGAAAATGATTTACCAGAAGGAATTTCATGTTTGATCAATGGTGATTACAAAGTAGGTGAATTCATTACAAAAGATACAAGAGTTCCTTTAATTTCAGCAACTGGTTCTACAAGAATGGGTAGAATTGTTGCTCAAGAAGTAGCTGCTCGTTTGGGTAGATCTTTATTGGAATTGGGAGGAAACAACGCAATTATAGTTACTCCAGATGCTGACATCAAAATGACCATCATCGGTGCGGTATTTGGCGCTGTAGGAACTGCAGGACAAAGATGTACTTCAACTCGTCGTTTGATCATACACGAATCGATTTATGACAAAGTTAAAGATGCCTTGGTTGCTGCTTACAATCAATTGAAAATTGGAGATCCTTTGGATACCAACAATCATGTAGGTCCTTTGATCGACAAAGATGCAGTTGAAATGTATTTGAATGCTTTGGAAGAAGTTAAAAAACAAGGTGGAAACTTCATTGTGGAAGGAGGAATTCTTGAAGGAGAAGGATATGAAAGCGGTTGCTATGTAAAGCCTGCGATTGCTGAAGTTGAAAATCATTATGAAATCGTTCAAAATGAAACTTTTGCACCTATACTTTATTTGATCAAATACAGTGGTGAAGTAGAAAATGCAATTGAACTACAAAATGGTGTGGTTCAAGGATTATCTTCTGCGATTATGACCAACAATTTACGTGAAGCTGAGAAATTCTTATCACACGCAGGTTCTGACTGTGGTATTGCAAACGTAAACATCGGTACTTCAGGGGCTGAAATCGG
>DEQC01000047.1 GCA_002359055.1 Flavobacteriales bacterium UBA3376
TTTTTAATGCTTTGTCGATAGAATTTATAGAATTAGATTCATATAAATCACTTTTTTTGTATCTTCGCAAACCTTATCAAATTGATGAGACATAACATCAAACAAAGTTAAATAGTCTATTTTGCCATATTATGAGTGGGAGATTTAAAGAATATAAACAACTGGACTTAGTAAACATTGCAGAAGAAGTCCTAAAAGAATGGAAAGACAATAAGATTTTCGAAAAAAGTGTAAGTTCTCGAGAAGGGCAACCAAATTATGTTTTTTATGAAGGTCCGCCTTCAGCCAATGGTACGCCTGGAATCCACCATGTAATGGCACGTGCAATTAAAGATATTTTTTGCAGGTATCAGACTTTAAAAGGAAAACAAGTTCATAGAAAAGCAGGTTGGGATACACATGGACTTCCCGTTGAATTAGGAGTAGAAAAAGAACTTGGAATTACGAAAGAAGACATTGGGAAAAAAATAACCGTTGAAGAATACAACAAGGCTTGTCGTGAAGCTGTGATGCGATATACCGATGTTTGGAATGATTTGACGGAAAAAATGGGATATTGGGTCGATTTAGAGGATCCTTACATCACTTATGAACCAAAATATATGGAATCGGTTTGGTGGTTGTTGAAGCAAATTTATGACAAAAACCTTTTGTACAAAGGTTATACAATTCAACCCTATTCACCGAAAGCAGGTACAGGTTTATCTTCTCACGAATTAAATATGCCTGGAGCTTATAAAGACGTGACCGATTCTTCAGTCATCGCTCAATTCAAAGCCATTAAAGCTTCACATGATTTATTGAAAGATGTAGAAGGCAATCTTTATTTCTTGGCTTGGACGACTACACCTTGGACACTTCCTTCAAATACAGCATTGACAGTTGGTCCAAAAATAAATTATGTTTTGGTCGAAACTTTCAATCAATATACTTTTCAATCACAGAAAGTTATTTTAGCTAAAGATCTATTGGCTTCAGTTTTTGCAGGAAAATATTTCGAAACGGATAGTCAAGAAGATTTAAATAATTTTAAAGAAGAAGACAAAAAAATACCTTATCGAGTTCTAAAAGAATTCAAAGGTTCAGATTTGGTAGGTGCGAAATATGAGCAATTATTGCCATGGGCACTTCCATACGAAAATGCAGATCAAGCATTTCGCGTAATCAGTGGAGACTTTGTCACCACAGAAGATGGAACGGGTATCGTTCATACAGCTCCGACTTTTGGTGCGGATGACGCTCAGGTTGCCAAAGAAAATGGAGTGCCACCTATGTTGGTTTTGGATGAAAATGATTCGGCAGTTCCTTTGGTAGATTTACAAGGGAAATTTATCGATAGTTTACCAGAAGGTTTTGGAGGTAAATATGTGAAGAATGAATATTATGACGAAGGTGAAGCTCCAGAACGCTCAGTTGATGTTGAAATTGCAATTTTATTAAAAGAAGACAATAAAGCATTTAAAGTAGAGCGATTCAAACACAACTATCCTCATTGTTGGAGAACTGATAAACCGATTTTATATTATCCACTCGATTCTTGGTTCATAAAAATTACTGACGTTCGCGATCGAATGGCAGAATTGAATCAAAACATCAATTGGAAACCTAAATCTACGGGTGAAGGTCGATTTGGAAATTGGTTAGAAAATGCTAACGATTGGAATTTATCGCGTTCGCGTTATTGGGGAATCCCATTGCCAATTTGGAGAACAGAAGATAATTCTGAAGAAATAATCATTGGTTCTATGGAACAATTGATGAGTGAAATCAATAAATCCATAGAAGCGGGCATCATGGAGAAAAATCCTTACGAAGGATTTGTCGCAGGTGATATGTCAGAAGAAAATTATGCGAAAGTCGATTTGCATAAAAACATAGTCGATGAAATCGTATTGGTTTCTTCAACTGGTCAGCCGATGAGAAGAGAAAGCGATCTTATCGATGTTTGGTTTGACTCTGGAGCAATGCCTTATGCGCAATTCCATTATCCGTTCGAGAACAAAGATTGGATAGATTCTGGCGATAAATTCCCAGCTGATTTTATTGCTGAAGGAGTTGATCAAACGAGGGGATGGTTCTATACTTTACATGCGATAGGAACTTTGGTTTTTGATAGCGTAGCTTATAAAAATGTAGTTTCTAATGGTTTGGTGTTGGACAAAAACGGGCAGAAAATGTCAAAACGTTTAGGCAATGCAGTTGATCCATTTGAAACTTTAGCGATTTATGGTCCGGATGCTACCCGTTGGTATATGATTTCCAATGCACAACCATGGGAGAATTTGAAATTCGATATTTCTGGGGTAGATGAAGTAAGAAGAAAATTCTTCGGAACGCTTTACAATACTTATTCATTCTTTGCTCTTTATGCCAATGTCGATGGATTTACTTTTGATGAAGAAGAAATTCCAGTGGATCAAAGAGCGGAATTGGATCGTTGGATATTGTCAGAGTTGAATACATTGATTAAGAAAGTTGATCAATTTTATACAGAATACGAGCCTACGCGTGCGGCGAGAGCTATTCAAGAATTTGTAGTTGATAATCTGAGCAATTGGCACATTCGTTTAAGCAGAAGAAGATTCTGGAAGGGTGAATATACAGCGGATAAAATTTCGGCTTATCAAACGCTTTATACTGTTTTAGAGAAAATAGCGATTATCTCAGCCCCAATTGCACCTTTCTTTATGGATCGTTTGTACAAAGATTTGAATTCTGTCACTGGAAAAACAGAAGTAGAATCTGTTCATTTGGCAGAGTTTCCAAAGGTAGATGAGTCTTTGATCGATTCAGAATTAGAAATTAGAACTCAGTTGGCACAAACTGCTACGAGTATGATTTTATCATTGAGAAAAGCAGCAGATATAAGAGTTCGTCAACCATTGCAGAAAGTAATTATTCCTGTTTTGAACGATGAAATGAAAAATCGATTGAGCGCAGTTTCTGAATTATTGATGCAAGAAGTCAATGTGAAGGAAATTCAACTATTGACCAACGAAGAAGCATCGGATTTGTTAGTTAAGAATATAAAACCTAACTTTAAGATATTGGGTCCTAAGTTCGGAGCGGATATGAAAGCGATTTCAGCTGCTACGGCAAAATTGACAAACGACGATATAGTGGCTTTGGAAGAAAGCGGAAATATAAGTTTGAATTTAGGAGATCGAACCATAGATTTAACTTTAGAGGACTTTGAAATATCGACCAAAGACATTCCAGGATGGACAGTTGCATCCAACGGAACACTAACAGTAGCTTTAGATGTTACTATGACCGATGAGCTGTTGTCAGAAGGAATGGCACGAGAATTGGTTAATCGAATTCAGAATTTACGTAAAGACAATGGATTTGAATTGACAGATAGGATTAATTTAACCTTAAAAAAGGATGAAAAGCTTGAAATGGTAATTAATCAAAATAAAGATTATATTTGTTCTGAAACACTTGTGACACAGATTGAATTCGTAGATGAAGTCATAGGTGGAACGAAGATAGAAATAGATGAATTAGTAACTGAAATTACAATTTCAAAAACTTAAACTTAAAATCTAATTATTATGACAACAGAAATTAAAACAAAATATTCTGATGAGGAATTAGAAGAATTCCGTCAGATCATCATGGAGAAATTGCAAAAAGCTGAGAGAGACTATGAGTTGATCAAGGAAACTTTTATGAACGGAATGGACAATGGTACCGACGATACTTCGCCAACTTTTAAGGCGTTTGAAGAAGGGTCAGAAACCATGAGCAAAGAACAAAACGCTCAATTGGCAGCTCGTCAAGAGAAATTCATAAGAGATTTGAAAAATGCTTTGATTCGTATCGAAAATAAAACTTACGGAATTTGTAGAGTGACCGGAAAGTTAATCAATAAAGAGAGGCTAAAGTTAGTTCCGCATGCTACTTTGAGCATAGAAGCCAAAAATATGCAACGCTAATCTTAATTTATTGATTTGAAAAAAATAGGAATTATAGTCTTTTTGGTTTTTTTGATCGATCAATTGACCAAATTCTATATCAAAACTAATTTCCATCTCAATGAAGGAGTAGAAGTCTTCAGTTGGTTTCAACTTAAATTTGTTGAAAACCCAGGAATGGCTTATGGAGCTGAGTTTGGAGGTCTCAATGGAAAAATGCTTTTATCCATTTTGAGAATATTTCTAATCGGTGGAATTGGTTGGTACATTTGGAAGAACGCTCCCAAGTTGAACAATAACTATTTTAAATATGCCATGGCACTTATATTTGCAGGTGCAATTGGTAATTTATTCGATAGTCTCTTTTATGGGATGATATTCGATACGGGTTTGACTTGGAATGCTGAACTTGGTATGTGGGAAGGTTATGCAGGAATTTCAAAAGCTGACTTCTCTGGCTATGCGAGTTTTTTACAAGGATGCGTAGTCGATATGTTCTATTTTCCATTGTTCAATTGGCCCGATTGGATCCCATTGATTGGAGGAAAAGAGTTTTTCTCATATATTTTCAATGTAGCAGATTCGGCCATCACAGTAGGTGGTGCTATAGCTATACTTTTTCGGAAAAAAGTATTTGGAGACACTTTGTAGAAAATTAACACACTTATATAAACCTCTTAAGCATTGCTTGAGAGGTTTTTTGTTAATATTTATCGATCAGATGTTAAATTTTTGTTTGAAAATTAAATGGTTTGCTCGTTTCATCTAAGCCAATTATCTTTGGCTAAATTTTATAAATTATGTCAGAAAGTCAATTAAAAAAATACTTCAATATATTTTGCATACTTGAACTTATCAGTTGTTTCCTTTTGTTTTGTATAGCTATGCCATTGAAATACGGATATGGCATTACAGAACAAATGTTTCTGATCGGTTCTTTTCACGGAGCAGCTTTTGTCGGATACATCTTATTGGCAATTTTAGTTAGAAAAATTTACAAATGGGACGATGAGGAGTTTGCATTCATTCTACTTTTTGGATTTATTCCATTCGCCACTTGGTTGGTACATAAAAAAGTGAAAAATTTCGAAGAAAACGTTTCAGAAGACTAATTTATAAGCAATTTCAAAATTATATATCATTCATGGCAAGAGTTTTAACAGGAGTTCAATCGACAGGTACACCACATTTAGGTAATATTTTAGGAGCAATTTCACCAGCCATAGAAATGGCCAATTCAAACAATGATGCGTCTTTTATTTTTATAGCAGATCTACATGCATTGACTCAAATCAAAGATGCTGAACTATTGAAAAAAAATACTTATGAAGTTGCTGCAGCTTGGTTAGCCTTAGGATTGGATACGGAAAAAGCGATTTTTTATAGACAATCTGATATTCCACAAGTCACCGAATTGACTTGGTATTTGCTGAACTTTTTTCAATACCAAAGATTGACTTTGGCACATTCCTTCAAAGATAAACAAGATTATCTTGCCGATGTAAACGCCGGATTGTTTACCTATCCAATTTTGATGGCTGCTGATATTTTGATGTATGATGCCGAAATTGTTCCTGTAGGTAAAGATCAATTGCAACATCTCGAAATTACAAGAGACGTAGCTGAAAGATTTAATAACCAAATGGGAGAAACTTTTCTACTTCCTCAAGCCAAAATTTCAGAAGATGTGATGCTCGTTCCTGGTACAGATGGACATAAAATGAGTAAATCCAGAAATAATTTCATCAATATATTTTTACCTAAAAAGCAATTGAGAAAACAAATCATGTCGATACAAACCGATAGTACGCCTTTGGAAGATCCTAAAAATCCAGATACGGACAATGTTTTTGCTTTGTATCAATTGATCGCTTCACCTGAACAAATCGAGGAAATGCGTCAAAATTATCTGAACGGGAATTATGGATATGGTCATGCGAAAACTGCTTTGTTTGAATTGATACTTGAAAAATATTCGGATGCTCGAGTGAAATTCGATGAGTTGATGTCCGATACTTCGATTTTGGATAAATACCTCGATGAAGGTGCTGCTCGTGCACAAATGGTTGGAAATGAAGTACTGAAAAGAGTCAGAGAAAAGTTAGGTTTGAAGGTATAAATTTAGATCAAATAAAATTTCTCCGATTTAGGTATATTAATTGATGTGTTTGTAGAGATTTTGAATTCAAAGTTCTTTCAAACACCAAATGACATCAAAATTTAAAAATAGAAAGTTTGTTCAATTCTCTTTGATAGCATGTACTTTGCTAATTCAAATGACTATTTTTTTGTTTTTTTATAATGAGTTTTTCAACGAAAAAAAACTCTTTGAAATCAGAACTCAATTAGAAAATTCAAAAAAAATAAAAGAACTTACCAATGAGTCGAAATATGAATTGATAAAAGCCCAAAATCATTTGAATAATTATTTGGATGAACTCAATAGAGATGATTTAGAAATTTACTTTCAATCCATTCGAAACATTACAAGTAAAATAGATAGCACAAAAGTTTTTGGAAATTCTATACCTTCTATCAAAACATTTGAATCTGAAGAAAATCAATTGCAATTGGAGAATTTGGAAAAGTTGATCGATTCGGTTTATAATCATTTGCCAGAAAAAATCGAAACCAAAGCTCCAACGAATTTGAAGGAATTTAATATAAGTTCAACTCCTCCAGAAATTGAAATCGAAGAAATTTATGTTTCAGATACAATTCCAAGAAAAAAGTTTTTCCCAAGATTAAAGGATGCAATCAGTGGAAATGTCGATGTGAAAACCGATACGGTTTTTATTACCATGAAATACAATAACCTGATCGATACTATAAAAGTCAAAAATGATTTTGAAAATGCTTTGAATGTTATCAGTGACTTCTACACTAAGGAACTTTCGAATTATCAAAGTTATTTGTCATCTCTCCAAAAAACCAATAAAAGCGTTTATAAAGAATACAATGATTTAGTCAGTTTAAGCAATAATTTGATTGAAGTTTATGATTCGACTTCGGATGAATTGAGTTCGCAATTGGAAAGTCAATTCAATGAAAGATTTTCAAAAAATAATAAAATCAGAAGATACACAGTTTTTGGACTGATGATTTTGATGTTTATAGTGCTGATCATTGTGGCTTATTATACAAAACAATCATTTGTTTACGAGAGAAAATTAAAAGAAGCACACGATAGAATTCAAAATAACCTAAAATTTAAAAATCGAATTTTAGGGATGATGAGTCATGAATTTCGCTCACCACTCAAAATTGTGAATTTATTTGTCGATCGAATATATAAGAAAACTGAGGATGAAAAAGTGATCGATAGTTTGAAATCGATTCGTTTTACGAATGACTCATTGTTAATTCAAGCCAATCAAATTCTTGAATACACCAAAGATCAAGACAAAGCAATTGAATTAAATCCGGTAATTTTCAATTTAAAAGAAGAAATCAATTCCATTCTGAAAATTTTCAAACCCTATATAGAATCGGTCAACAATGAATTTGAAGTTGAGGATGAGTTGAAAGAAAATATTTTTGTTTTTGCCGATCGTGCAAAAATTCATCAGCTTTTCATTAATTTATTAGGAAATGCCAATAAATTTACACAAAATGGAAAAATATTAGTTTCTTTGAAAACAATGAATTTATCGGACAATCATTTGAACTTTATCACAACTATAAAAGATACTGGAATTGGAATTTCAGAAAGTGATATCGATAAAATATTTGATCCATATTATAAAGGTGAACTTTTGGAAGGAGTGGAGAATTTAGGTGTTGGTTTAGGTTTGAATTTATGTAAAGAAATCATCGAACTTTTCGATGGAAATATTTCTATAGAAAGTGAATTGGGCAAAGGAACTTCAATTACATTTCAAATCAACTTAAAAATCGCAAATGAACAATCTTAGATTTTTATTGGCCGATGATCATCTGATTGTTCGACAAGGAGTTCAGATGATAATAGAAGATATGTATGAAAATTCGGTTTTCAATCATGTTTCTACTTTGACTCAATTGAAAGAAGAATTGATAATGAATCGATATGATGTTTTGATTTTAGATGTTCAATTTCCTGACGGAACGAGTTTATCGTTTATACCAGAAATTAAAAAATCTCAGCCTGAATTAAAGATTTTAATCTTCACTTCACTTGAAGAAGAAAATCATTCTTTGCGATTTATAGAAGCTGGAGCGGATGGTTTTTTAGCGAAATTGAGCGAAGAAAATGAAATTAAAGAAGCTATACGTTCAATAATCGAAACTGGTGAATATCATTCTGATTTCACTCAAAAGTTATTGAAAGTTTCCAAGCATTCACCTCATTTATTGAATCCATTCGAAAGACTTACCGAGAGAGAATTGGAAATTGCTGATTTGTATGCCAAAGGTTATGGTAATTTGGAAATAGCAAATTTCTTATCGATCAAACAAAATACAGTAAGCACTTATAAGAAAAGAATTTTCGAAAAATTAGACATCGATAATTTAGTTGAATTAATAGAATTAATTAAAAATTATAGGATGCTTTAAACTCTGTCGATAAATATCTACAACTTCATCGACAAACATCGATTCGTTATTTTAGAAATTGATTTGGCTTTTATTTTACTTTGTTAATGAGTTTTAAATGAAGTGAAATGGAAAAGAAAGAACAAATTGAGATTTTAAAAACAGTCGATAAAAATATGATGGATTCTATAGGAAATAGAAAATTCAAATTGGACTTTTTCCTTGTTTTCCTTGCGATACTTACGATGTTTAGCGCGATTTACTCGTTCAATCATTTTTATCCATACATTCATGAAGTGTACAATCAAAGATTGAACACTTTCTTTGGTCGAGCTTTGTCTTATATTATATTGACTACGCTTGTTTTTCAGATTGTATTTTTGATTTATATCGTTTATTTATATTTAAAATATAAACCGATTTCATCAGTTTCAGATGAAGAATTACCAACTTGTACAATAATAGTTCCAGCTTATAATGAAGGGAAATTGGTTTATTCGACACTTCTGAGCATCGCAGCAAGTAATTATCCAAAAGATAAATTGGAAATTTGGGCAATAGATGATGGGAGCAAAGACAATACTTGGTATTGGATCAACAAAGCCAATAAAGAGTTGAATCATAATCTGAAAGTCCATCAACAACCGCGTAATCTGGGCAAAAGACAAGCTTTGTACAAAGGTTTCAAAGAAGGAAAAGGAGAAGTTTTTATTACAATCGACAGCGATTCTATAGTCGAAAGTGATACGGTTAGAAATTTAGTAAGTCCTTTTGTGGTCGATGAAAACTGTGGTGCTGTTGCAGGGAATGTAAAAGTTCTGAATAAAAAACAAGCGATCATTCCGAAAATGCTAAATGTAAGTTTTGTTTTTAGTTTCGAATTTATTCGTGCAGCTCAAAGTACGATAGGATTTGTGTTGTGTACTCCAGGCGCATTGTCAGCGTATAGAAAGGAAGCTGTGATGAATGTTTTGGATCGATGGATCAATCAAAAGTTTGCAGGTGAAATTGCTACCATAGGTGAAGACAGAGCGATGACCAATATGATTTTGGAACAGAGTTATAATGTATTGTTTCAAAAAAATGCAAATGTTTTGACCAATACGCCAACTCGATTTGAAAATTTACATAAAATGTTTACGCGTTGGGCAAGGAGTAATGTAAGGGAAACTCTGATGATGAATCGATTTATATTTAAAAATTTCAGAAAAAACAACAAAGCAGGTGCGAGATTTATTTATTTCAACCAATGGATGAAAATATTAATGGCAATTCCCCTAACCCTTTTGATGATATATTTTATATTGACTTATCCAACTTTTTATATCATATCCGCCTTGACAGGAACCTTTGTTTTCTCAAGTATTCAAATGTTGTTTTTCTCAAAGCAATACAATTTTGTAGAATCTTTGTGGGCTTATCCTTACAGTATTTTCTATTTATTTGGATTGTTTTGGATAGCACCATTTGCGATATTGACAGTGAAAAATGGAGGTTGGCTGACTCGACAATAAATTATCTCAAGTTTGCATTACTAAATAACTGAGTTTTTTGATTCTTAGCTGAAAATTAACAATGGATATTTTCTCCGTGTTTGTTTTCAGCTTTTTTAATAAGCTTAACTTTGCAAACTAATATTGTGGTAAATCATAAAATTCATTAAATGAAAACAGTTCAAATCAAAGCAGATGCGTTTTTTGAAATGCTTAAGTTAAATGGTGCTTCTATGTGGGATTTATTTGAGAAAATGATCGATGGAGAAGAAAAACAATTGTTTTTTACCAATGACGAAAACCAAATAGTCGCAACTTATATTTTGCCAAAAACCAAACAAGAATTAGAAAAAGATCAACAAATTTTCAAAGATTCTTTGATTAAACAATTGAGTGGTGAGTAAATGGTTGATTAGCTTTCCAAATTTATTAGTGTTAAAAGTTCCTAGGTTAAAAGTTGAACTAAAAGACGTCAATTTTTATACAATAAACTAATGTTTTTTCGAATTAGGGTTGTTTTCAATTTTTTAACGTCCTGAAATCAGTTTAATAATATCGATAAGATTTGAAGATAGAATTATTGCTCTTTCTTTGAGTTTGTATGGGAAGTTGTTGTATATGAATTAGAAAGATAGGGCTTGATAATTGGTTTATTTTTATCATTCATTCAAATGTTAATGAAATTATAATTTGATAGAATTTTAAATTTTGATATATTTGATAGAATTAACCAATATTTTTACACATGAGAAATTATTTATCTTACGTATTTCTGCTCTTTTTACCTATTTTGGGTATAGGGTTGATTTTAGGGGGGATCGACGAAGTCGAAACCTTAGAAGGAGAGACGTGGGCGATGACAAGCCAAAACGAGGTCACTGATTTTAGTGATCAGTTTCAGGGAAGTACCGCCTATTTAAGCGTCCACGACGGAACTGCTGATTCCAATGATTTTACAAATTCTTTTTTTAGGTCAAATTCATTAAATACAACTCAAACTGGAGATGTTGCTGGAAATTTGTTAGCACCTAATGAAGAATGTACTTGGACAGTGCGCGTTTGGGAAGATTATTATGGGGATGAGGTCGATTGGGAACTTAGAGACTCAGATGGAACTGTGATTCTTTTCGGAGGAGGCTATGGGAATGGTTATGATGATATTCAGACCGCTACTGCCGAGGGTCCATTGACTTTTTGGATTACCAATGATGGTCTTTGGGGTGACAATGAACCTAATTATGAAGTTTCCAATGCGAATGGTATAATCCTCACTGGGCAAATGCCAGGTGGTGGAGCTACTTATACTTTTAACAACTTAAATTGTGAGGATGAAGCTTTTGCTGAGTGTTCAGGAATTCCTGAAGGAGGAACTGCAACTATTAATCCTGATTCAGGACCAAGCGGTAGCTCTGTTAATTTCACAGTTAGTGATTATACTACTGATTTAGGTATCACTTATGATTGGGAGTTTTCTGCTGATGATGGTACAATTTGGCAAAGCGTTGGAGTGGGTGATGATGATGTGAATCTAATTGTAAACGGATTGCATGGTGACGAACTTTTGGTGCGTTATGCAGTTACTTGTACTAACTCTGGAGAAACTGCTTATTCGAATGTATTGACATTTACAATTGATGAATCAAATTGTACCCCATCTTATTCTTCTTCACTGGGTGATCATATCGAAAGCTTTGTATTAGAAGATATCTCTAACTTAAATAGTGGAATGAGTACAGGTGGCTATGGAGACTTTACTTCTATGTCAACTGATTTGACTGTTGGAGAAACTTACACTGCTACCCTTACGAGTGGTTCAGGATCAGGAAC
Organism: Flavobacteriales bacterium UBA3376; assembly: GCA_002359055.1. GTDB lineage: Bacteria > Bacteroidota > Bacteroidia > Flavobacteriales > Weeksellaceae > Moheibacter. The sequence goes on from DEQC01000047.1 coordinate 11,756, forward strand.
GCATGCTGCTGCTATTTGGATAGATTTCAATGATGATGGTGTTTTTGAACCTTCTGAGAAAATAGGTTTGGCCAATGATATTACTGCTAATAGTGAAGTTGAAATTGAGCTTGAAATTCCTGCTGACGCTGAATTGGGAAGCCATACAATGAGAGTGGTTTACCAATGGAATGTGACTGCAGAAAACCTTCAGCCTTGTGCGAGTGCTAGCTATGGTGAAGGGGAAGATTATACAGTTGTAATTGTAGATGAGAACGGTGGAGAGCCTGAGCCAGGTGACAATTGTTTTGAGGTAGACTTTGCTGATATTGAAAATGGACATAGTGATGGAACTAGTGGTTCGAGTTCACAATGGAATGGGAATGATGATTTCCCAAGTGTAGAGAGAGCTTATCAGGCAGGTGGAGCGGTTAGATTAGGGACAGGTTCAGCTACTGGATTCATCGAATCGAGAGATTTGAATGAAGTTGAAGGTGATATTACTGTAAATATTATGGTAAAAGGTTGGACAACTGTTGAGGGAGATTTAATTGTAAGCATAGACGGACAATCAGAAACTCTTTCTTATACAGCTGTAATGGCTGACGATTTTGAAATGATTACAGCAAGTTTTGAGGGCGTAACTGCAGGTTCGAATTTGAAAATTGAGACTTCTGAAAAAAGAGCATTTATTGACAATGTTGAAATTATTTGTGGAGAAGGAGGTGGAGGACAGCCTGAACCAGAAATAGAATGTCCAATTGAATACATACCTTCATTTGATGATGGTTTGGGTGATTTATCAACTGGAATTATCTTGGCTGCAGACTTCCCTGTAGAAGCTGGAGAAACTTGGAGCGTTGACAATGTTAAAGTTACAATGTTAAATACAGTTACGAATGTAGAAGTTTCATTTTATGCAGATGGTGGTAATCAGCCAGGTGCGCAAATTTTAGCTCCTACTACTGTTGTACCTGTTTCTCAAACTCAGGTTGGGTCTACACCTAATGGAACTCCTGCATATGAACTTGTATTGGATTTATCAAACTTAGAAATTAGTTTAGATGGTGAAGATTCAGGGGCAATGTATTGGGTTGGAATTACAACAACAGGATCTTCGAATTTCTGGGTTTATACAGATACTATAAATAATGACACTAATTTCTGGGGGTCATTGGATGGATATGCAACTTGGGAGGATGTGGCTGATTTCGGATTTGTGGTAGATGGTGCATTTACAGTTTGTGTAACCAAAGGGGCGTTGGATGAATGTTCAGGTACTCCTGATGCAGGAGAAATTACTGGTCCAGAAGGTGTTTGTCCAGATGTCGCATTTACTTTAGTTGCTGAAGACTCAACAAGTGGATTTAGTGGGCTAACTAGACAATGGCAATCTTCACCTACAGGAGAAGATGACTGGACTGATATAGATGGTGCAACTTTGAGTACTTATAATGCAAATGATGGAATTGTTGAATCAACAGACTATCGTTTTGTTATTACTTGTACAGTAAGTGGAGAAAGTGCAATATCAGATGTTTATACGGTAACGATCAATGATGCTTCTGAATGTTATTGTATACCGGTTTACAGTACAGGTTGTGCAAGTTTTGGTGACTATCTCGACGACTTCGTATTGAATGGAGAAAACGGAACTTCGATTAATAGTATTGGAACAGGTTGTTCTGATGGCTCATTTGATGATCGTACAGATGAGTCAGTTGACTTGTATTCAGGTATAGAATATACAGGAACTATTTCAGCTGGAACTTCATCAAATTATGCAGCTGTTTGGGTTGACTTAAATAACAATGGTTCTTTTGAAGCAGATGAATTGGTTGGATCAACTCCTACTTCTATTTCTGTAGATGGAACAACTTTCTCAATCTTAATTCCAGGTAGTGTAGAGGTTGGTGAATATAGAATGAGAGTGATGCTTTCTTTTGGTTCCGTACCAACTGATCCATGTAATGGTGGTTCATGGGGTGAAACTCATGATTATACTATTAATGTGGTTCAAAAGCCAGATTGTGATGGAACACCTGACGCAGGAACAGTATCTGTGACGCCAGAGCAAGATAATCCAGGAGCTACTTATGTAGTTTCTGCTACTGATTATACTGTTGCAGAAGGTATTACTTACCAATGGCAGTCTAATACAGACGGAGCAGGTTGGGTAGACGAAGGAGACTTATTGGATGCTTATGCTGCTCACACAGCTACCGCACCAAGTGAATTTGGAGTAGAAGTAGAGTGGAGATTAGTGGTAACTTGTACAATTTCAGGTGAATCTGCTGAATCTGATACTGCTACTTTCACTACTGAACTTACTTATTGTATACCTACCTATTCGTTCAACGTTGAGCCAATCACTCGAGTAAATGTTTCTGATATCGATCAAAGTTCTTCTGCGGCAAGTACATTGCCTTACGAAGATTACACTTCTGTTGAAGGAAACATGATGCAAGGTGTTAGCTATCCAATTGCTTTGGAAGGAAATACTGCAGGTAACTTCACCAATTATTTCACTGTGTGGGTGGATTGGAACCAAAATGGTATTTTTGAAACTACTGAAATGATTGAAATCGGAACGATTTCGAATTCAACTGGAACTGACGGTCAACAAGCTGTAGGTAACATCAACGTTCCTGTAGATGCTCTAACTGGAGCAACACGTATGCGAGTGGTTAAAGCTTATGGTTCATCTCCAACAGACCCTTGTGGTACTTATGGATATGGTCAAACTGAAGACTACACCATTATCGTAGCCGAGTTAGAAGACTGTACTGGAACACCTGACGCAGGTACTGTAACCGTATCGCCACAACAAGGTGATCCTGGATCTACTTACGTAGTTTCAGCAACGGGTTACACCATTGCAAACGGACTTACTTATCAATGGCAATCCAATACTGACGGTGCAGGTTGGGTAGATGAAGGAGATGCTACAACTATTTATTCTAACTATACAGCAACAGCTCCAACTGGAATTGATCAGACTGTAGATTGGCAGTTAGTTGTAACATGTACGATTTCAGGTGAATCAGCGACATCTACAACTTCTACCTTTACAACTGTAGAACCTGGTTGTGGATTTGAAACTGAATCCAATGGATTTGAAGATGGATTTGGATACATGGAGCAAGCTGAGCGTGCCAATGACTTTACTGTTCCAGTGAATACTAAATTTACTGTCAACCAAGTTAAAGTAAATATGTTTGTTGTATCTGGAACTGTCAACGCAGCCGACATTAACTTCTATTACGATTCAGATGAAGGTAATGGACCAGGCGAACTGCACACCTCATTGGTTAGCGTTCCACCATCTTCTATGGAATTGATAGGAAGCAACTTCGGAATCAATGTTTACACATTAACATTCGACATAGACAATGTTGAGCTTGTTGGAAACACTGAAACTGAAACAGTTTACTGGATGTCAATGTTATTAGATGCAACTGGTAATACTTATTGGGAAGTGAATTACACACTGAACACACCAAACGAATTCTATTCAATAGATGCGGATGGAAACTGGATTCCAGGTTCAGATCCTGATTATTACGGCACTGCAGCGGATGGAGTTATGGATTTGGATGGAATCTGTGAAACTTTAGGGGTATCAGACTTAAATTCTTTCCACTTCGCTTATTATCCAAACCCTGTAAGAGATGTGTTGAACATTGCTTCACAGAAAGCTGTTCAATCAGTTGAAGTGTACAACTTAACCGGTCAAAGAGTAATGAGTGAATCTATGGTTAACCAAAGTCAAATCGATGTATCGAAATTGACAACTGGAACTTATGTATTCAGAGTTACTTTAGAAGATGGACAAGTTGAAACCTTTAAGATCATTAAAAAAGGGAATTAAACAAACCTTTTGACTATAAACAGAAAGCCTCGGGTAACCGGGGCTTTTTTTGTTGATTACAACTATTACTATTTAAAATTGATGATCTCATCGGTTATTGTTTTGGGCTGAATCATTATAATATATATTACGGCTTCATCATAATATAATCACACTCCCATCATGCATCAAATAAATTCAAAATATTTTCATGTTCTACAAATCAGATATTCAATCAGTTGAAAAGTTTGGTTAAATTTCTTTCAAAAATAACTTAAAAAAGGTTTGCAAGTTGTGTAAAGGTTTTTACCTTTGCAACCGCTTTGATAGAAAAAAGCAGATGTTCATTGGTAGATAAGAAGAT
>DEQC01000097.1:0-316 GCA_002359055.1 Flavobacteriales bacterium UBA3376
AGTTTATCTTTTTAACTTTGACTGTGAAAAACGTGCGTGGAGAAGATTTGGGTGACGAAATGACACGTTTAACAAAATCGTTTGATAGATTGTTCAGACGGGCAAAGGTTAAAAAGGCAGTAATCGGCTATTTGAGAGCGATAGAAGTAACGTACAATGCTGAAAGAAATGACTATCACCCACACATTCATGTGATGTTGATGGTCAAAGCGTCATATTTCAAAAAGTCAGAATACTATATATCGCAAGAAGAATGGACGGAGATGTGGCAACAGTCTGCAAAACTTGATTATAAGCCGATTGTAGACGTGCGAAA
>DEQC01000097.1:331-3648 GCA_002359055.1 Flavobacteriales bacterium UBA3376
GTAAAACCGAACCAAAGAAAAGCAAAAGATGAGATGGATCTGCGTGGTGCGATTATCGAAACAGCGAAGTATCCAACCAAGCCAATTGATGAGATGGGCGAAACGGAAGCACAAAAGCTGAAAGTTACTGATGACTTGATGAAAGCATTGTATCGCAAAAGACAAATCGGCTTTGGTGGATTGTTCAAGGAAATTCGCAAAGAGTTACAGCTTGAAGATGTGGAAAATGGCGATTTAATTCACGTTGATGAGGATAATGATGATACTACTCTAGGCACGGAGATAGTAGCAATATTTAACTGGGAACGCATGAATTACTATGTGGCAGAATGAAAAGGAGTGTTAGTTATGGCTGATATTCGATTCAAGGAACGGTATATTGGGTTCGTATTTAAAAATTTCAAAAATCCAGATTCTTATTTAGATTATGGCTCGTTTAATCTTGGTTATTGCGAAGGATTAGACGAAGAATTTGCCGATTTGACATTTAGATTTGACTTTTCTGGGAAATTAATGCCTGATTTTTGGCATGCTAAAGATGGATTTCATTCTATGCGTGAAAATGAGCCTTTCTACAAATCTCTTCAGCAAGCGTTAATAGAGATACTTGATGAAGATTGCAATAGAGAATGTTCTAAATTTCATGAAATTATAACTGGATTAATTCCTTTTGACATTGAAATATTGGCACAAGCAGATTATTTTCACTATGGCTCACTCAAAATTGTTGGATTCGACAATGTAATTTTTCGCTTTGACATTTCTGGTAAATTAATGCCTGACTATTTGAACAATACATCAGGAGTTCATCCCCTGTTGCTAAAATATGAGCATGGGCATTTTTATAAAAGCATGCAAAATAAATTGAATTTTAAATTAGCACACATCCAAAAGAATTGCGGAGATGATAATCATGACTAAATTAAACATTGAAATTTTAACAAATGCTGATTACTTGCATTTTGGTTCACTCAAAATTGTTGGCTTTGATAATTTGACTTTTCGTTATGATGAGAAAGGCAGATTAATGCCTGACTTTTGGGATGATAGGGACGGACTTCATCAATTGAGTGAAAATGAGCAATTTTACAAAGATATTCAGCGTGCCTTAATCGATAAATTAATATCTGACAAGTACGATAAAATTCTGAGTAAGATGACACCTGAACCCTTGAACACAAAAGAAGAAATTGAAGCATGGTTAAACAGTGAAGATTGGTAGAAAGTGAGTGAAAAAATTATGGCTAAAAAAATGACTATTGAGGACATTGCAAAACAAGAAGAGAAAATCAAAGCTGAAAAGGCAAAATTGGCTAAGGCAAAGAAACAATTAATCGCTCAAGAAAATGAGAAAATCGGCAAGGTAATGCGTAAAAAATTTGGGTTCAAAAGTTACGCAGATTTTGAGCAATGGTTAGCTGAAAATGCTCCGAAAAAAGAGAGTGAAAATCATGCTGAAATCGTTGAAGAAAAATCGGCTAAAAGTTCATACAGCTTTATGAATTTTTAGTGTGATTTTTAGGGTAAAAAATGTTCTAGTTTTTTACCCTTTTTTTGTACACTTTTGTGCAAAAAACAGCCCTCGGCAGAGCGTTTAATAGTGATACGCAGTGTCACTATTAGGAAAACGTTACTCTTGCAAAGAGTAACAGAAGCTTTTATACTATGAGCAATAGAAAGGAGCGTGTTCTGATGAAGCATTCAATTTCGTTTAAAAAATCGACTAAAAAAACAAGCATTTCTCACAACAACCGAACGCTTGATGATGAGCAACAAAAAAGCAAGTATCATAAGCATATTAATTTTGATAAATCGAACGAAAATATTTATCTTGAACAGACACCGATTAAAGAAAAGTATGAAGAGCTGTTTGGAGAAGTAGTAGAAAAGTTTAATGCAAAACAAAAGAGAGCAGATAGAAAAATTGATGATTATTATGCCAAAGTTAGAAAAGATAAAAAGCTTGAACCACAACGTGAATTTATCATACAAGTTGGAGATATTGATGACTACCGTTTGACCAAAGATGACGGTTCGCCAACTGGTCTGACATTAGAGCAAATCGAACGCAATAAACAGATAGCGAATGACATTCTAAAATCGTATTACAAAGAGTTTCAAGAGCGTAACCCTAATTTGCCGATTTACAATGCGGTAATTCACAATGACGAAGCAAGTCCGCATATGCACTTGAATGTAATTCCTGTGGCAAGTGGTTATAAACGTGGCATGGAAAAGCAATGCTCGTTTAATAAAGCATTAAAGCAACAAGGAATTGCGTTTGATAAAGAGAATAATCGTGCCTTGTGGAATAATTTCAGAAATCAAGAAGTTGAGAGCATTGAACGCTTGATGAGTGAGTATGGTTGGGAACGAAAAGAAGTCGGCACTAACCATATCAAAGATGTTCATGAATACAAGGCTATCAAGGCAAAAGAGAGAGAATTAATGCAAAAAGAGCAACGCTTAGATACGCTGTTAAAAGAGTTTGAAGGCTATTCTTCTCTACTGCAAGACATACGAAACATGGATAGTGATCTGCGTGAAGTGCGTGAAAATCAAATGCTTGGTAATAGCGTCATGGAAATTGCCAAAACTCCGAGATATAGCATGACTGGTAATCTTGAAAAAGTAGCAATCGAAGGTCTTAAAGATGTATCACCTTTTGATAATGCTGGCATTAATGCAGATAAATTTTACAAAGTGCATAGAAATGCGATAGAAAGGCAAATGGATGAATTTGAAATGTCTTTGGGTGTTTCAATACGAAAAGACATTCAAAAAGAAGATTACAAGCGTGAAGTTTCAAGAATTGCTGTGGCTAGTTATGCAGATGAACTGTTAAAAGGCATTGAAATGCTCCCTAAGCGCTTGAAACGTGATGAGGGTATGGAGAGAGCCAAAATCGACTACGAACGCTTAGAGAGAGAAATAGAGCGTTCTGAGCGTCAACGACAATTTGAGTTTGATATGTATTAGTGAAAAATGTTAAAAATTTTTTTGTTTTTATTCTTTGTTGGAAAAAGTCCTATGCTATAATCAAAATCGGTATTTCGCTACCTGATACCATCCCTTGATGAAAGGGGGTGTTCACATAATGCAAGACTTCATTTACTGTGTCATTCTGCCAGTAATAGCAAGCTTGGTTGCTATGCTAATTCATGACATGCTACATCATGACGATGACTAGAACAAGGTATGCAAATGTAGCCCTACAAGAAAAAGCACCTACTGCCATAGGTGCTTTTTTTGGTGTTCACACAACACCTTGACTTCATTTCGTCTTAAGTATATCAGTCTTTCAAAGTTCTTGCAAA
>DEQC01000048.1 GCA_002359055.1 Flavobacteriales bacterium UBA3376
AAAGCCTACAAACGTAAATACAGCGGCAATAAATAATAATTTTCTCATAATGTGTTTTTTTAATGTTTAAATACTTATCCAATATTAAGCCAAAAGTGAGACTAATGTAATAATAATTTGTTAAATATTAATAAGCTTTTGCAAAAAGTACCTTAAATTTTGCTGGCTCACCAGAATACATGTCCACTTTCCCTTCTAAATCAACTTCATCAAAAGGAATACAGCGAATCGTAGCTTTGGTTTCCTCTTGGATTTTAGCTTCAGTTTCATCATCACCATCCCAATAGGCTGATACAAATCCACCTTTGTTTTCTATCACTTCTTTGAATTCATCATAAGTTTCAACTTCAGTGATGTGATTGTCTCTATAATCCTTTGCTTTATTGAAAATACTCGTTTGAATTTCATCTAATTTATCGACGATTAATTCCGGCAATCCTTCTAATTTTTCGAAAGATTTTTCTAAAGTATCTCTTCGTGCCAATTCAACTTGTCCTTTTTCCAAATCTCTTGGACCAATTGCGATTCTCAGAGGCACACCTTTCAATTCATATTCATTAAATTTCCATCCAGGTTTGGTATTTTCATCATCGTCATATTTCACAGATACACCTTTGGATTTCAAATCTTTGATCAATTGATCAGCTACTTCATCGATTTGAGATTTTTGTTCTTCATTTCTAAAAATAGGAACAATTACCACTTGAATTGGAGCCAATCTCGGAGGCAACACCAATCCATGATCGTCTGAATGCGTCATGATCAAAGCACCGATCAATCTTGTAGAAACACCCCAAGAAGTCGCCCAAACATGTTCTAATTTACCTTCTTTATTTGCGAACTTTACATCAAAAGCCTTTGCAAAGTTTTGACCCAAAAAGTGAGAAGTACCAGCTTGAAGTGCCTTCCCATCTTGCATCAAAGCTTCTATACAAAGCGTTTCTTCTGCACCTGCAAATCTTTCGCTTGGAGTTTTATAACCTTTAACAACGGGCATACCCATAACGTTTTCTGCAAATTCTGCATAAACATCCAACATTTGACGTGTTTCTTCCCAAGCTTCTTCTTTGGTAGCATGAGCCGTATGACCTTCCTGCCAAAGAAACTCAGCCGTTCTTAAAAAAAGACGAGTTCTCATTTCCCATCGAACCACATTTGCCCATTGGTTGATAAGTATTGGTAAATCTCTGTAAGATTGTATCCAATTTTTATAAGTACTCCAAATGATCGCTTCAGAAGTCGGTCTCACAACCAATTCTTCTTCCAATTTAGCTTCAGGATCAACCATTAATTTCCCTTCAGCATCTGGGTTATTTTTCAGTCTATAGTGAGTAACAACCGCACATTCTTTTGCGAATCCTTCTGCATTTTTTTCTTCTGCTTCAAACATACTTTTGGGCACAAACAAGGGGAAATATGCATTTTGATGACCAGTTTCCTTAAATCTTCGATCCAATTCAGCCTGCATTTTTTCCCAAATTGCATATCCGTATGGTTTGATCACCATACATCCTCTGACTTTTGAGTTTTCAGCCATACCAGTTTGAATCACCAACTCATTGTACCATTTTGAATAATCTTCGCTTCTCGCGGTTAGCTTCGCCATTTTAATTCTATTATTATGGAATTTAACATATATTTATTGGCATAAAAATTGCCACTTTATAATTAATCGCTATTTTTAGACTTTAAAGTTAAAACTAGGGAACAAATTTAAAATTTCTAACTGTAAAATGACAAAAATGAGCAAAGTTTACTTAAAACCTCGAAAAATCTTTAAATATTTTGGTGTTTTCGCCTTAATATTTGGAGTAACTTCTTGTGTTTCTTCTCAATCCACGGCTGCTACAAGTGGCGAAACGGACGGTATTTATTATAGCCCGTCAAAAGATGGTCAGATTGAGTCTTATACTTCTGCTGATGCTCAAGATTATGATATTAAAGTAGGGAGTCCTTATTTCGATGCGGATGGAAATGGAGCTGAGGATTTTTATTATGAAAATGCAACAGTAGCGGATAAAAGTCAATCCAATAATAACATCAATATATACACTGGCAACAATGTCTATTCGGGCTCTACTTCGGGCAATTGGGGAAGATATGACGGAATTGACATCACGGTAAATAACTACGGATACGGATTTGGATCTCCATTCTGGCGTTTTGGTTATTCTCACTGGGGCTGGTCATGGGGATGGGGCATCGGTGTTTACTACGGATATAGCCCATATTGGTACAGTGGTTATTATGGATATCCTTGGGGATATTGGGGATACTCTCCTTTTTATTACCCTGGATATTATGGATACTTTGGATACTATGGTTATGGAGGTTATTACGGTCATTATTACCCAAGAGGAACTGCTGTTAGACCTGGTTCAAGACCTGGCACGGGCTTATCTATGGGAGTGAGTCCACATAGAAGTGGAAATTTAGGCTTGAGAAATAATTCAAATACCCTAAACAATAACAGAAATATCAGAACTGGTAGTACCGTAAGAACTGGTAATGCTGTCAGATCTACCAATAATGTTAGACAAGGAGGTAATGTTAGACAAAACAATCAAGCTACGGTTCAAAATAATAACAGACCTGTTAGAGGTAGTGTGCAAAACGCTAATCAATCACAAGTGAGTACAAATAATGTGAGAAGAACAAATACTCCGAGTAATGATAATAGAGTAATTAGACAAAACCAAAACACTACTACAAATCAAGGCAATATTAGAACCAATCGTCCAGTTCGTGCAACTGCACCGGCTAACATTAGACCAAATACACCACGTACTCAGCAAATAAGTCCAAACAGACAGCAGCCAGTACGTCAACAACAAATTAGACCGAATACTCGTAGTAATTCTAATATGCAGAACAATAGAATGCAACAGCAGCGACCTTCACAAAATATTAGATCAAACTCTAATCCTACTATGCGTCAACAACCAACAACTGCTCCTTCCATGAGATCAGGTGGAATGAACAGCGGTAGCATGAGGAGTTCAGGAGGTGTAAGAAGCTCTGGAGGCTCTATGAGAAGATAAAATTAGAAAGAGCCTAATTTGATAGGCTCTTTTTTAAATCAAAAAAAACAGTCATAAATTAATTTTATAATGAAAAGAATATTTGCAGGATTTGTAATTTGTGCAACAACTATACTTAATGCACAGAATGTACAAGACTTGAATTCAATGTCTGCGCACTCCAATGAAATCAATTCCGGAAGTGCGAGATACATAGGTATGGGTGGAGCTATGGGTGCTTTGGGTGGAGATATTTCAGCGACCGAACAAAACCCAGCTGGTGCAGCTATAGCCATAACCTCGGACGTAAATGTCACTATGGGAGTTAGCACTTACAAAAATGAAGCGAGGTTTGGTAATAATATTTACAAAACAGACGATAATTCATTCAACTTCCAAAATGTTGGTGCGAATTTCGTTTTTCATAATCCATCAAGTGCGTGGAATCGTTTTGCGATTGGCGTGAAATATAGCGAGGAAAACTTCGACAATTGGATCAAATTGGGTAGAAATGACAATATTACAGCTACTTATTTGACCAGTGAAAATCCAGATCAATACACGACTTATACGATGGCTGGCTTTCAAGACTTAGTCGAAGCTTATAAAGTTAAAACTTCAATCGATTTCGGTGCCAGTTATAAAGATCAATTATTCTTAGGTTTAGGAGTTAATTTTCATGAAGTTAGATATGACAATTATGTAGTATTTGACGAAGATACTGATGGTACGGTTTACAGATATGATTTGAATGGTACACCATATTCTTCGAGAGCTTCGGGAATTTCTTTGAATGCGGGTGTTATTGGTAAAATCCAAGATAATTTCCGTTTAGGTTTGGCTTATCACAGCCCGACTTGGTACACCAATGTGGAAGAGAATTTTTATGCGGATTTAGAAATTAGTGACAATAATTATTCTTACGATTATTACTTTTCTAAGTATGACAGAAATTCAAATGGACGCTTGGTTGCAAGTGCTGGAATTGTTATCGATAAATCTCTTGCACTTAATGCAGATTACACCTTACATATGAACGGTTCAAATAAATTCAAACCGAGTGGATATTTTACTGATACCAACAGCTTTTTAGATGATTACTACAAAACGAGTAGTGAAATCAGAATTGGTGGTGAATATAGAATTGATCGCTTTAGATTACGTGCTGGATATAACTTTGTACAAACACCATTTGATGATTTAACATTGACTGCTGATTTGGGCAATGGAACACCAACAACAACCAATTTTTCTGAAATCATCAGAGGTGATATCAATAGAATTAGCTTTGGTTTAGGATATGACTTTGGTGGATTTTATTTAGATGCTGCCTACCAATTCCAAAACCAAGAATACAATTATATCTTTGGAAATGCTGATTATGTCGATTATGATCATGGTGCAAATGAAGTTTATTATGCAGCCATTCCAATGAATGAAAATTATAATTTCGTTTCAAAAATCAAAAATACAAGAGGATTATTTTTATTAACCGCTGGTTGGCAATTCTAATTTTCAGATAAAATAAAATCCCGGCTATTTCAAATGAAATAGCCGGGATTTTTTATTGATTTTTTTTGGATGAGAATTAATTGATTGCTTCGCTTTTTTCTAAGTCAGCTACCAACTCTCTCCATTCTTCTAATTCAGGAACACCTGGTTTTCTTTTACCAAAAAATTGAACGATGATTTCACCATTTTCGTTGAAAACTTCTACAGAAGTTACCATTCCATCAGTCGTAGGTTTTCTAACTACCCAAGTTTCGTGAATTCGTTTCGTATCCAAATGTAAATTAAAATCTGGATCCATAACATTTATCCAGCTTTCAAACCACATTACTTTATTGATTTCGCCGGTGTGAATTTGAATATTACCTCTATTGCCCACAAAAACCATGATAGGGAATTTTCTTTCTGCAGCTAAATTCAATAAATCAACTACTTTTTCATTGTCGATTTTATTGGCGTAATTTTCATTAGGAGCCAATCTTAACGCTTGCGAACGAGTCACTCCATATTTTCTGGTCATACCAAAGAAATCATGGGT